>JBAYFM010000007.1 GCA_041667185.1 Patescibacteria group bacterium
ATCTCGGCCAGCAGCACCACGTAATTCTTGCCGTAATGCTTGGCGCAGGCCGGGCAGGTGGTGTAGAAGAACAGCGTCCGCTTCGCTTTCTTGCCCTTGCTGGCGACGAACTTCTCCATCTCTTTCATCCAGTTTCCCATCTCTTTGAACGGACCCTCGAAAACCTTGGCGAGAAAAGTTCCAGACAAGCGGACCATCTTGGATCCGGGGACTTCCTTGGCGACGGCAATGTAGACGTCGGCTCCCCAAAGTGAGTTCTCGTCGGTCACCATGACCGATTCCGAAGCCAGCGCATCGGCCGCGGCGATCTTCTCCATGTTGCGGACCATGACCTGGCCGAAATTCAGCGGGATATGCAGGAAGCTCCGCACCCGATCCTGGACGAAAAGTTTGTCCTGCCAGACGATCTCCCGGCCATCCCAGGGCGCGGGGTCGAAACGCTCGCAACAGCCTGTCTCCGCCCGTTCGTTGAGTTTGTCCATATTATAAAGAATCCCGGTAAGACGTCATTTGACGATCGAGACTTTGCACTCACCGGTGTCGTAGTAGTCCTGAGCCGCGCATTCGACACCGTTGATCTTGCAAGTGCCGGCCTGGCCCGCCTTGGCGCTCTTCACTGCCTCGTGGCCGGTGATGGCGCAATAGATATCCGCCGGTTCCGCGAGTCCCTTCAGATCAACGCCGCCGATCGCGCACTCCCCGCGAAACATCGCCCACTCCTCGCACTGCTTGCCGTCCGGAAAGACGCAGACGCCATACTGGCCGCCAGTCTTCTCGGCGATCTGCAGCGCGCCGCCGGAGGAGACGCAATTGGTCGAAGCCTGATTAGCGACCTTCAGCATGGCTTTCTCGCTGGTCTTCAGGATCTCGTCCCTCTTCTGGATCGCGAGATCGTAGACACTCGAGGAGAGCGTGACGACCGATTGGGACAGTTCGGCCATGGTCAAATTCTGCCGACTGACCAGGGCGCCCAGGATGACCACGCAGACGGTCAGGACCAGGATGATGAATGATTGAAATCTTTCACGATTCATAACGAGGCTTGGCGAATTGCTTAGGCCTTGATTTTATCATGAACGGACGACGCGGGCGAGCGGCCGCGGCGAACAAGACGGGCACACAACTGAAACGCCGCTTCACGGGAAGCGGCGCCTTTTTATTGATCATCGCGGTCGAAAACCAACCTACTCTGACTTCTTGGCGGCCGCGGCAGCGTTCTTGAAACCGGTGTAGGCCTGCATTATTTCGAGCGGCACCGTGAACACTATCGTATTGGACGCGTCGGAAGAGATATCGTTGATGGAATTAAGCGTCCGGAGATGCAGGGCGCCGGGCGTCTCCGCGAGCACCCGCGCAGCCTTGGCCAAATTCTCCGCAGCCAAAGCCTCGCCCTCGGCGTTGATGATGACCGCTCGTCGCTCGCGCTCGGCCTCGGCCTGCTTGGCGATGGTCCGGACCATATCGGTCGGCAGGTTGATATCCTTAAGCTCGACCGAGGTCACCTCGACGCCCCAGCCAATGGTCGCGGCATCGACGCTCTTCTCGATCTTGTCGGAGATCACCATCCGCTGCGAGAGCAATTCGTCGAGCGTCACCTCGCCGGCGATGTTGCGCATGGTCGTCTGCGCCAGCTGCAGCACGGCGTAATAGACGTTCTCGACCTCGATCACGGCCTTGGCCGCGTCGATCACCTTATAATAGATGACCGCGTTGATCTTGGCCGAGACGTTATCCTTGGTGATCGCGTCCTGCGACGGCACATCAACGGCCTTGAGCCGCATATCGATCTTGCGCATCGACTGAAAGACCGGAATGATGACGCGCCAGCCCGGTCCGACAATGCCCGAAAACCGGCCCATGGTGAACTTGACGCCGCGTTCGTACTGATTGACCTGCTTGAGGGTCATCAGGAACAAGATGACCGCGCCGACGATCCAGGGAAGATAGCCCATATTTTCGATCTTAGATGATGATTAACCACCGTCAGGATACCATCGCGCGAAAACGCCAACAAGCGGCCGCTGGCGGCGGATCCGCGAGGCGAATAAAAAAACGCTCCGGAAGATCTCCGGAGCGTTCGGCTGACAAAAGGCCTCACTTCGACGCGGCAGACTTGCGCAGCTTCGCGAGACGGCGATCGATGACCGCCGCGACCTCGTCGGGCGTAAGACAGCTACCCACCTCGCGCGGCGAACCGCCGATGGTGTCGCTGCCGCCCCAGCGATGCTTCGCTTCCGAACCGAGGCCTTCAGCCTTGTTCAGATCATCGTACAGCTTCGGGATCGGGAACAGAATGAACTGGGACAATCGACCGATGGTGTAATGCCGGCGATCCGCGGACTCCGCGATGATCGACACGAAGGCTTTGACCTTGTTCTCGGCCATGCCGATGCGCGCCGCTTCGCCGCGTTCGCGCACCATGACCCAGCCGTCGTGTTCGGACACGACGTCGTAGTCCGTGTCGACATCAACCTCGGTCGAACCGTTGAACAGCGTCAGCCGGATCCGCCGGTGCATCTCCTTGACGATGGTCTCCATGCCTTTAGCATCGAGTTCGCGGAGTTTACCGTTCGCCCGCGCCTTGGTATAGGGACGCATAATCCAGTTGAGCTGCTTCATGAGATGCAGCCGCTTGCGGGTCGGATACAGGCCGCCGGACATGTCCATCAGGTCCTCGATGCGGACCAGGTGCTTGAGTTTGGGACGGTCAACCTGTTCCGGATGCAGCAGGATGTAGGTCGCGAGTGCCACATCCTGATCGCAATCGTTCAGGTACAGCGTCGCGCACGGCCGGCCGTTCTCGTCGACGAAACCGTCGAACAAACCGAGCTTCACGAGCAGCATAGCCTGCAGACAGCTCGAGCGCGTCGCGATCCGATCCACGCCTTCGTGATGATTGATGTTCAACACGATGCGATCCTGGTCGAACTGCGGACCACCCTTGCAAAAACCGTCAACTGCGATGCTGCGCGGCGGATAGTCCCTGAAGTCTTCCCAGGAGACTTCCTTGCCCGGCGCGAAGATCATCTTGATCTGTGATGCCATGGTTGTCTCCTCCTGGTCTGAAAAGTTGTAAAGTACGCGCAAAAATACCCAAAGAACCAACGGCGCACCTTAGCATGAAATGGCCGCCTGGTCAATGACCGGCCGGGAAAACCCGATGCTTGTTCTGGCCTAAAACCAATGCTATACTGTTTCTGAATTAAGCGAAGAATATCCGCAAATATGGCCCTCACCATCTCGCTCAAAGGACAGCGCCGCGGCGATGACGAAGAGCTCGTGCTTTTCCCCGAAGCCGCCGCGACCGAGAACTCGGCTCCCGACCGATCCTGGACCAATGAACAGGGCGAGGGGCAGCTGGCGGTCGACGTCTCGGAGAACGCCAAAGAGATCGTCATCCGCTCAACCATCGCCGGCGTCAAACCGGAGGATCTCGAGGTCTCCATCCACAACGACATGCTCACGATCCGCGGCAGCCGCCACGCGCACACCGACGAGTCCGGCACGCGTTATCTGGTCCGCGAATGCCACTGGGGAAGTTTCTCGCGCAGCCTGATCCTGCCCGCCGAGATCGACGCGGACAAGATCGCCGCCGAACTGAAGAACGGCATCCTGACCATCAAGCTGCCGAAAGTCGAACGCCTGAAGAAGATCAATATCAAATGATGTTCAGGGAGCGGAACCGATCCGGGAACAGACCCGCGCCGCGAACCCTCCCCCGCTGAACCGCTATGACCGCGAGCGAACACCGATCCGCCTCCCGAACAACCAAACACCGCCGCTCGGCATCATCGCGCTTCGCGAGATACGCGGCGCTTTTCGCGCTCCTGCTGGTCATCGCCGGAGTCTGGATCCTCGGACTCGTGGCGGCTCCGGCGGACGACAAGATCGCGCCGGGCGTGTCCATCAATTCCGTGGACGTCGGCGGCCTGACCTCGATCGAAGCCAAGCAACTGCTCGCGTCCAAGATCGCCGCGCTCCGGCTGAACTACGGCATCCGCGGCCAGCGTTTCGCGCTGCTGGCGGTCGAACCGAACCGCGCCGATCGCCAGCCGATCGCCAGCTTTGGCATCGACGACGCCATCATCCAGGCTTATGCCGTCGGCCGCGAGACCGAACCGGTCCAAGCAGCCCTGAACAAGATCAGCGCCTACTTCCTCGGACACGCGTTCGAATTAGCCGTCAAACTGGACCAAGACACTTTGAACGAGGAGCTCGCCCGGGCTTTTGCCGAGACCGTCAAACCGGCCAATGACGCCAGACTCTCCATCAGACTCGACGGCGCCGAACCGCTGGTGACCGTCGAACCAGAAACGGCCGGCGAGACCATCGATGGGGAGCGCGCTTACCGCGAAACTCTGGAACGCCTGAGCGAATTATCAAACGCGGTCATCGTCCTGAAAATCCGCTCCGACCAGCCGACTGTCACCGTCGGCGACATCGAGCCGCTGCGCGACCAGATCGCCGCTGCCCTGGAACACGCGCCGCTCCGCCTCAAGGCCAAAGAAGAGACCTGGACCGTTTCCCGGCAACTTGCCGCCGACTGGATCAGCGCCGTGACCGATCCGGCCGCGGGCCAGGGTTCCGCGGTCAGACTCGGACTCGATCGGACCAAGGTCGCGAAATACCTCGAAACCCGCGGCGGAGGCTTGCGCACTGAACCAAAGAATGCCGCTTTCGAGATGTCCGCCGCCGGTCGCGTGGCCGTCTTCGAGCCCGGCCTCGACGGCGAAGAGATCGACCCCGAGGCCTCGATTATCCTGATCGAAACCCGGCTGTTCGGCGCCGACGAAGCTGCTGTGAGCCCCGACGCCCTGATCCTGCCGTTCCGCGCGGTCCCGCCGCGGATCACCACGGCCGCCGCCAACCCCTTCGGCATCAAGGAGATCATCGGAGTCGGCGATTCCAATTTCAAGAACAGCCCGACCAACCGCCGAACCAACATCAAGGTCGGCGCGGATTCCCTGAACGGCATCATCATTCCGGCCGGCGAAGAATTCTCCCTGCTCCAGGCGCTCGGCCCCATCGACGGCGAGCACGGCTACCTGCAGGAACTGGTCATCAAACAGGACAAGACCGTGAAAGAATACGGCGGCGGGCTCTGCCAGATCGGCACGACCACTTTCCGCGCCGTGATGAACGCCGGCCTGCCGGTCACGATGCGGCAGAACCATTCCTATCGCGTCCCCTACTACGAACGCGACGGCGCAGGAAACTACATGGGGCCGGGCAAAGACGCCACCATCTACGATCCCTGGCCGGACTTCAGATTCCGGAACGACACCGGCAACACCGTCCTGCTCATGACCGCGATCGACGGCAACCGGGTGACCTTCACGCTCTGGGGCGTCCTCGACGGGCGGAAAGCCGAGCAGGGTCCGGTCAAGGTCTGGAACGAAGTGCCGCCGCCGGAAAAGAAGCTTATCGAAACGACCGATCTGAAACCCGGCCAGACCAAATGCACGGAGAGTCCGCATCCCGGAGCCGACACTTCTTTCACTTATACCGTCACGTCCTCGAACGGCGAAGTGAAAAAAACCGACTTCAAGAGCCACTACCGCCCCTGGGGCGAGGTCTGCCTTGTCGGCATCGACCCGAACGCGCCGCCGGCCGCGAATACCGCGCCAAGCCTGCCATCGATCGACGCCGCCGGGGCCGCGGGGAATTGATGGGGAAGGAAATCGGAGAGTGCAGGAGTGCAGGAGAGACGGAGCCACGTCGTTCGCGAACGACGTGGCGGAGAGACGATGAAATATCCTAAAAGTGCGACCATAACAAAAGCGGGGGCCTGACGCTCCCGCTTTCATGATATATATCATTCTTTCGCCCTCATCTTTCACCGACTACCGTATTCTTTCACGGCAATCAAAAACACCTCAGGGAGTCGCGCTCAAGAAGATTATACTGAGGTGTCACTGAGTCGAAACCCGGTGTACCCTCGGCGTAACCCCCATGCTTGTCGTGAGCGCGATTCTCTGAGGTGTTGGTCAAAGATCTCTGCTGACTTCGTAACGTTGTAGATTAGCAGAAGATGCCCCGCGTGTCAAGGGTCTGAATGCCTAATTGTCAATCAATTTAGCGAAAAAATATGCTTAAACATGGCAATCAAGGCTAAAATCAACGGCTGTCGTGTCAACTGATCGGGTGACAAAAATCGGGAGAAGTCATAAAAGAGACGGAGTCAGGGAGAGGCGGAGTGACGGAGCCATGTCGTTCGCGAACGACGCATCTCCATCTCTCCCTGATCCAATGAACGAGAGAGTGCGGGAGTGAAGGAGTTGGGGAGACCCGACAAAAACTCCCGCACTCCTGCACTCTCAAACTTCCCTACTCCGTCTCTTCCTCAACCCCCGCCACGATTGACATGGCGGCCTTTTTATGATATATTGCTGGGTCGAGTTCTTTCACAAGCTTGAGGCGGTGCCGGACAAAAAACTCGCGGGTAGCGGGGCCTTCCAAGGTCGTCCGGGTCAGTGCAGGTTCGACTCCTGCTGCCGCCTCCAAATCCTTCCATCATCTTCGCCAAGAAGACCGAGGAGGTCTCATGATGAAACCATTGACGCTGCCGCGCGGCGAAACGCCGCAGAGCGCCTATGAGCTCGCCATGTCGAGCCAGTCATTTTTCCTCGCGGCGCAGATCGCCCTGCAGTTCAAACTCGGCGGTGACAAGATCCGCCGGGCCGCCAAACTGGCGATCCGCCGTTATTTGGACCACGGTCACCCGGATATGGCGCTGAATACGATGGCCATCTTCGGTGTTCAAGACCGGCTCGCGGCATCCAATGAACGATGCTCGCTGTTGCCGAACTGATATGATACTAGTGCGAACTGAAACCCTGAACCTGCTGCAAGAAAGAATGGAGACATCTCATGCATCCCATCATCCTGCCAGTCCAAAGTGATGAGAACCTGAAGGTCTTCGCTTACCCCGAAGGTGGCGGAATCAAGATCGGCCTGCGTGAAGGCGGTTACCTGAACGTCGGACTGTTCCGGGCGGCCTATCACAAGAAAGAGAGCATCGGCCAGACGCTCACGAGCGGACCAGTAACGGCCCAAGTGATCGCGCGCGGCGACGGGATCGAACTCGTCGTGACCATCAAGCTGCCGCACGGCACGATCATCGAGCGGACCATCTCGCCCGCCGTCTGCGACGAGCTCGCTGAGCGCGTCAGTCAGGCCGACATGCTGCTTTACTCCTACGTCTACGACGACTCGGCGGATGTCGACCACAGCGTCCCGAAACCCCTGCCGCTGGAGCAGGCCGTTATCGACACTGTCGAAAAGGAGTGATCTCGAACTTTCGAAGACGAGACACCAAGATCCCTGCTGCGCTTGCAGCGGGGGTCTTTTCATTTTCCGCGCCAGCCGAGGGAGGCCACATTGCCAAAACCCGCGGCCTAGGATTAACTGGGAGTGCTCTTTATAACCCCAGAACCCCGGAGGTCGGCCATGGCCGGACACCATCATCATGACCACGACGGCACGGCTCGGACCGTGGCCGTGAATCTGACCGTCAACGCGACGCTCACGCTGGCCAAGTGGCTGGCCTATTTCCTAACCGGCTCGCCGTCGCTTTTCGGCGAAGCAGCCCATTCGACCGCCGACTCGCTGAATCCGATCCTGCTCTGGTTCGGCCTGCGCCGCGGCCGCCTGCCCAAGGACGCCGCCCATCCGCTCGGCCACGGCCGCGAGACCTTCTTCTGGTCGCTCATCGCGGCCGAGATGATGCTGCTCCTGGGCGCAGGACTGACCGCCTACCACGGGCTCAAGACCATCATCACCGGCGACCGCCCCGATTACTCTCCCTGGTCGCTCGGCATCATGGGTTTCGCGCTCTGCGCCGAAGGCTTCACCCTGTTCCTGTCCTGGAAAAAGATCCGGCAGGAACGCGGCGCGACCCTCGCGGCCAAGATCCGCGGCACGAGCGACACCGTGACGCTCGGCATCCTGATTGAGAACGGCGTGGACGCGCTCGCGGTGCTCCTGGCTTTCCTGGGCTTCGGCCTGTTCGCGCTGACCGGCCAACCGCTCTGGGACGCGGGCTTCTCGCTCGCGATCGCCGCGCTGCTCGCGACCTCCTCGCTCTTTCTCATCAACCGCAACCGGTCGCTGCTCGTCGGCGAGACCGCGCGGCCGGAGACCGTCGCCAGGATCATCCTGATCGCGGCCGTTCACCCGGCGGTCGACGTGGTCGTCGCCGCGACGGCGGTCATGCTCGACGCCGACCGGGTCCACTGCCATCTGCAGCTCAGGCTCAAGACTGACGGCTTCGTCTGGCGCTGGTGCTCCGGCCCGGCCGCGAGACCCTATCTCGCCGGCGACCCGGTGACCTGGACGCTCGACCAGCTGACCAAGGAACTCGCGTCAGTCCGATCCGCGATCAGATCCTCCGTACCGGAAGTCGCTTCGGTCGACATCGAGATCGTCCGCTGACAACAAAACGCTCCCCCTCGGGAGCGTTTTTTTCGCCTCTATCGGCGGGTCGCGGTCGTCCAGCCTCAGAAGATCTTGTCGATGATGCCGTATTTCAGCGCTTCCGGCGCGCTCATGAAATAATCACGGTCCGTGTCCTTCTCCACCTTGGCGAAAGCCTGGCCGGTACTGTCGGCCAGAATGCGATTCAATTGGTCCTTCATCTTCAGGATGCGCTCGGCGCGGATCTTGATGTCCGTGGCCTGGCCTTCGGCGCCGCCCATGACCTGGTGGATCATGATCTCGGCGTTCGGCAAGGCGAAACGTTTGCCCTTGGTGCCGGCGGCCAAAAGGACCGCTGCCATGGAAGCCGCCATGCCGACGCAGATCGTCGCCACGTCCGGCTTGATATAACGCATGGTGTCGTAAATGGCGAGACCGGCGGTGACCGAACCGCCCGGACTGTTGATGTAGATCTTGATGTCCTTGGTCTTGTCCTGGGACTCGAGGAACAGGAGCTGGGCGATGACGATGTTGGCCGTATCCTCGCTGATCATGTCGCCGAGGAAGATGATCCGGTCCTTGAGCAGGCGGGAGTAGATGTCGTAAGCGCGTTCGCCGTAGGTCGTCTTTTCGATGACCGTCGGGATGAGGATCTGGGAACTCAGCTCGTAGGGATTTTTAGGCATAATAAATAGGCTATTTAGCGCTTTCATTATATAGGCGGTCGCCCCGGCTGGCAAACCCCGACCAAACCGATAAAAAATCGCCGGGTTGACGTTCCCGGACCGTCTGCTAAGGTGCGGACACTGTTCCTTGTCAACGAGACGTGCGAAAGGGGTACGAAATGCGCACTTCGATGTCGATATCTTCGTCTTATCTGGCGGCGTTCTGTCTTTTCATTTGTCTGCCCGCCTGCGCTTTCCGGCAACACGGCCCCGAGGTCTTCAAAATCCAAGAGAACCGGCAGGCGACCTACCGCCTGGACAGCCCGTTCAATGGGCATGGTTCCGGCGTGGTCGTGAGCCGCGAAGGACACGTTCTCACGGCGGCCCACGTCGCCGTGGCCGGCGATCTCGAGATCACCATCGAAGAGGGCGGTGGCATCATCCAGACCTACCCCGCTGAACTCATCAGCCTCGATCCTGATCACGACCTGGCCGTCGTCAAGATCGACCGGCATTTCGACCATCCGGCCGTTCTCGAAGATCCGGCCGTTGTTCACCCGGGCGATGAAGTCTACAACGTCGGCTATCCCTACAGTTTCGGGGAAATGGTCGGCCGCGGTTACGTCCAAAAATTGGACTACGGCCTGACCAAAGATGACGGTACCGTAGTTATCCAAGACGCGATCCTGGTAGACATGCCTGATGGTCCCGGAACTTCCGGCTCCGGCATCTTCCTGGCCCGCTCCGGCAAACTCATCGGCGTGATGAGCATGGCCTTCTGGATGAGCAACGGCGACATCCCACCGACCGTGACCCGCGTCCTAGCCTCGGTCGAGTACGCCCGCAAACTACTCGAATCCAGCGGCGTCCAATATCTGACTTCCGCTGACGCGCCCCGAGATGGCGAAGTCCTGGCTTACGATACCGACCTGAAGATTACCGTCCAGGCAGCTCCACTGGCCAAGCACTGACTCAAACGGCTCCCCTCGGAGCCGTTTTTTCTTAAGTTGCGATCCTAGATAGAGACGGGAATCCAAAAAACGGGGACCGCGGTCCCCGTCCTTTTGACTCCGTCACGTCGTTCGCGAACGACGTGGCTTCGTCTCTCCATGACTCCGTCTCTCATATAACTCCCCTCCCACTACTCCACTCGCCAGCAATTCTCCCCCTCGCAGATTTTTCCCGGTACAGAAAACCCGGCCGCTTTGCGGTGTCCGCCACCACCCAAGGCCTTGGCCACCGACGACACATCAACATCAGCCGCGGCGCGGAAACTCCCCCGCACCTGGCCGCCCGGACCCTCTTTGAGGACCAGTACAACCCCCGCGTCGAGGATGCTGCCGAGCAGATTATACAGATCGTCCGTGGCCTCCTGTGCCTTGCCTGGTTCGAAGTCCGACAGGAAAAGCGCGGTCGAAGCGATGTCGAGCCGCTTATCGTGCTTGAGCCGCGCCATGGCCGTGCCATACAACCGAAGAGACGACAGAGGGCGGCTGCGAAAAACGCGTTCCGTGATCAGGTTGGCGTCGGCCCCGCGGCGCAGCAAGTCGGAAGCCGCTTCCAGCGCAGAACGATTCGTCGCGGAATTGGAGAAAGCGGTCGTATCATAATAGATGCCCGTCAACAGACAGGTGGCGATGTCTTCGCTTATTTCAGCGTTGATATGCCTCAGGAAACGATAAAATACCTCACTGGCAGAGGAAGCCTGCGGGTCGACGACATTGATATCGCCGTAACGGTCGTTCACCAGATGATGATCGAATCCGATGAGCCGCGTCCGGGCCGGACGACTGGCGATCAGGTCGACCACGCCAGTCTGATTCAGGCCGCCGCAGTCGAAAACGACGCACAAGTCATGATCCGCGGCGAAAACAGATGTGTCAGTCGTGAACTTCTCGGCGCCGGCCAAAAAGCTATATTTCTCCGGCACGGGATCCGCGCAATAGACCGCGACCTCGATCCCCTGTTCCAGGCAATAATTGACGAATGCCGAAGACGAACCCAAAGCGTCGCCATCCGGACGCTGATGAGTGACCGCGAGTATCTTCTTGGCCCGAGCCAGCGCTTCCCGAGCGCTATCGAATGAAAATCTGATATCCATATGGGAATGGACTAATGTATCCTTTACCCCAATGACGGTCAAGGGGCGGCTGCGGATTGACTTTTGGATCGGTTCGGTTATAATGCGATGTTCTTTCACATCAGATCAAGAGGAGTCGAATCATGGGAAAATACGAACGAGCCGGACAGTATGGCATCAACTGGGATGACATCCTGCGCAAAGAATACGTCTCTCGTCTGGCCGCCGCGCCATTCTTCGAAGAAGCCGGCTCGCTGCTCATGAGCGCCGGACTCATCTGGCAAGGACGCCTCGGCGCCGGCCGCATCCGCGGCCAAGAACTCACGACACTGGGCTACACGCTCCGAGAGGCCGGCCGCAACTGGCGGCACGGCGCTCTCAGCTGGTCGCCGCCGCCGGAATGGGAGTCGTGCTACAGCCATCTGTTGGCCGAATTCCGCGATCACCGATCCTTCAGCACCGACCGCCGGAACAGCGATCAGTCGCCCCGCCGGCACCCGCAAGCCGCCCGCACGCTCGTGGCGGCCACGATCGCGCTCGTCCAGGACCAGCTGCCGGTCATCGGCGCCACCGGACGTCACCTCTATCGCGACGACGAGGTCAAAAAATGCGAGGATCTGCTCGAGACCCTCGGCGAACATCCGGCCTCCGAACAGCCCGACCTGCCGCTCACGCAAGCCCGGATCGATCTCCTCGGCCTGCGCGCCGCGTACCGGACCTGCGAAGGCTTGTGCTGCTCGGTCGGTACGATCTGGATCTACGCCCAAACCCAAAAGGAATCCTCGGACAGGGAACCCGCCACGAAGCTGTGGTATACCCGAGGCGAAGCGTTCCGCGAACTGGCCAAGGCAGCCTACCTGCGTTTCGCCGCGGGACAACCCGAAAGCATCCGGGACTCGCTGCTCGACGCCCGCGACGACGCCATCGCCTACGGCTACGACGAACGCCACTACGCCAGCCGCGACGAGATCGCGGTGAGCGAAAAGCTGGCCGAAGCGCTCATCGACGTCCTGTTACAACTCACAGGCGAACGCTATGGCCGCGAAGCCGCCGCGGACGCTGCCAACATCATGCGGATACAGGCATTGCCGGCCGCGGAAAGCTCAGATAAGCAGCTGACGCCGCCGCCCAAACAACTGGCTGAACCCAAAAAATAAGCTCAAGGACCGCCTCGCGGTCCTTTTTTTCGCCTCCATCACGTCGCTCGCGAGTGACGTGACTCCGTCAAAAATCTCTGGCCCAGGGCCAGAGATAGATCAATATAAGCGAATCCCCTGCACCCCGCACTACCTAGTGCTGGGGAATGGGGACGGGCCGCAAAAACCGATCGTCCGACCAGTCGCCCTCGGGCATTGCGATTCCGCCTCAAACTGCTACAATTTTGAGGCGCTGTGGAAAGGTCGGACTTCCGGACCAGAACCATCATCCCGCCGGCGCCTCCTGATTATGTATCTGCAGAAACTGGAAATCATCGGTTTCAAGTCCTTCGCTGAAAAGACGGAGCTGGATTTTTTGCCGCCGTCCGCGAATTCCAAAGGCATCACCGCGGTCGTCGGCCCGAACGGTTCCGGCAAATCAAACGTTGCTGACGCGCTCCGCTGGGTGCTCGGCGAACAGAGCACCAAACTGCTGCGCGGCAAGAAAGCCGAGGACGTCATCTTTTTCGGTTCGGAGAAACGCGCCCGCTCCGGCTTCGCCGAGGTCTCGCTCGTCCTGAACAACGAGGATGGCAAGATCCCGCTCGATCTCTCCGAAGTCAGCATCGCGCGCCGCGTCTACCGCGACGGCGAATCCGAATATCTCATCAACAAGAACAAGGTGCGGCTCGCCGACATCCAGATGCTTTTGGCGCAGGCGCAATTCAGCGCCCGCTCCTACTCCGTCATCGGCCAGGGCATGGCCGACGCCATCCTCACCGCCACGCCGCTCGCCCGCAAAGAATATCTCGACGAGGCCGCCGGCGTCCGCCAGTTCCAGCTGAAGCGCCAGAACTCCGTGGCCAAACTCGAAGCCACGCGCGAGAACCTGAACCAGGCCGACATGCTCGTGAACGAGATCGAACCGCGGCTGCGCTCGCTCGCCCGGCAGGTGAAGCGCCTCGAAACCCGCGCCGCCATCGAGGAAGAGTTGCACGCCATCGCGCACCAATACTACGGCCGCCAATGGCTGGAACTGAAATCCCAGATCGACAGCCGCCAGGCCACGGTCGGCAGACTCGACGAGGAATGGAAGAAGCGCGAATCCACTCTTGAGGACGCCCAGAGCGAACTCAGCGGACTCGAGGCGCAGGAGCAGGGTTCGGACGAATTCACCGCGCTGCAAACCGAATACGAAAAACTGGCCGAGGAACGCAACCGCTTGCGCGACCGCCAGGTGGGACTGCGCGGCAAGCTCGAAGTCGCGGAGCAGGTGCGCAAACAAACTGCCACGACCCTGCCGCTCTCGAAGATCATCAGCGAAGTGAAGACCATCGGCGCAGAGCAAAATAAGGCCATAACTGAGCTAAAAAACGCCACTGACCTCGCGGCGGCCCAGGCCACCGTGCCGGCTTTCGAATCTCTCCAGACGGCGACCATTTCTCTCGGCGATCGTCTGGAGCGACCGGTTCCGGAAATCAAACCCGTCGAACAGGATCCAGCCCTGCTCCGAGAGATCGAGGAGATCGGCCGGACCATCGCCGCCATCGATGAGAAGATCCGCCAGGTCCAGAACGCCCTGCAGGAATATAACCGCGGCGAACGCCAGAAAAAAGAAAAATTCTTCTCGCTCCAGCGCGGGCTGCAGGAAAAGATCTCGTCAGCGCTCGCGCTCGAACGCCAGTTGAACGATGAACGCATCGAACTCGCCCGACTCGACACCCGCCGCGAAGCTCTCGAACAGGAGATGTCCGTCAAACTCGGCGAACGCGCAGAGCATGTCAAAACCAGCTTCATCCAGACCGGCACGGAAAGCGCCGACGAGCTCTTCGCGCAGATGCAGAAGCTCGAGTACCAGCTGAACCTCATCGGCGGCATCGACCCCGAGGTCGTCCGCGAATATCAGGAGACCAATACCCGCCATGAATTCCTGACTGCCCAGATCGCCGACCTCCGCAAGGCCATCGAGGATCTGGAGCGTGTCATCAGCGAACTCGACATCGTGATCAAGACGCGCTGGGAAACGTCTTTCCGCCAGATCAACAAAGATTTCGACCGTTTCTTCAAGCAGTTATTCAACGGCGGCAAAGCCGAACTGGTCCAGATGTGGTCGGAACAGGAAGAAGCCGAAGAAGATGAACCGACCGCCGCGGCTGCGGGCTCCGAAACCGGCGAACAAGAGGCCCTCAAAAAGAAAGAACCGTCCGCCCAGACGCTGCCGGCCTACGAACAAGGCGAGCGCATCGTCGGCATCGACATTCACGCCTGCCCGCCTGGTAAAAAGATCAAGAACGTCGAAACACTCTCGGGCGGCGAGCGCACGCTCGTTTCCATCGCGCTCATCTGCGCCATCATGGTCTCCAACCCGTCGCCATTCGTGGTTCTTGACGAGGTGGACGCCGCGCTCGACGAGGCCAACTCCGACAAATACGCCAGCATTCTCGCCGAGCTCGCCGAAAAGACGCAATTCATCGTCGTCACCCACAACCGCTACACCATGAAACGCGCGAACGTCCTCTATGGCGTAACCATGCGCGACGACAAGACCTCGCTTCTCTTATCCGTGAACCTCGACGAAGTGAGCGAGCTCCAGAATCAGAACCGACAAAAAGCCGTCGCCTGACCAAACTGCCGGACAAGACGAACAAAACACCCTTACTGGGGTGTTTTTCGTCATATCTTCGGCTTCAAAATAACCCAAATAATGAATTTTGGCCGCCTAAACACCTCTGTCAAAGGAGGATAAAAAATGATAAAATTATAATAAAGTAATATAATCCGCACTAAGCCAGCAAAAATGTCGAAACGGCCGCTCCAGGTCAAAAAACAGCCTCAACTCGCCGCTCTGACCGCTAAAAAGACCGACGATATAGTTTTTTGTGCTGAATCAACAGGAAAAATAATCTTCGCCAATAAAGCGATGATTAAAACCCTGGGCTACACCGAAACCGAATTACTGGCCAAAAACCTGCAAGATATCGACTTGACGCTGAGCACCCAGGCCCAACAGCGGCTTTGGACGGAGCTGAAGAAGTCGGGCAGCAAGGTCGTCAGCAGTTCCTATCGCCGCCGCGACGGATCCGTCATCCCGGTCGAGATCTCGACGAACTTGTTCCGTCATGGCACTTCGGAATATCTCTGCGGCATCGCCCGCGACCTCAGCGGTCATCTGGCCGCCATGGCCGATCTGGAAATGAAAGCTCTGATGTTGGACTCGATCGCGGACTCTATCTTCCTGCTCCAGCCGGACGGCGACATCGTCTACGCGAATGCAACCGCCTGCCAAGAACATGGTTATACCTGCGCGGAGCTCATCGGCCAAAACATCAAGATCTTGCATGAAAAAAAAGACCTCCCTCAAGTGACCAAAGGACTGAGCAACTTGTCGGCCAAAGGCGGACAAGCATCGTTCAGCGGATTCCACTTGCGGAAAGACGGCACCCCTCTGCCCATCGATGTCAACTCGCGCGCCATCAAAATCGGCGACAAACCATTCATCCTGAGCGTCGTCCGCAACGCGACCGAGCATCGTCAGCTCCAGCGGACGCTGGAACAGGAAAAACTGAGGTTCCGCCAATATTTCGACTTGGCCGCGACACTTCTCATCTCCCTGGATCCTAACGGACTCATTCTGGCGGCTAACCGCGAGGCTTGCCGTATCCTGGGCTACGCCCGGGAAACAGACCTCATCGGCCTGAACTGGTTCGAGAACTTCGTTCCGAAAAATATCCGCGAGCCGCTCGCCGACTATCAGCGCAAACTTATCGCCGATCGCGCTGACTCCGACGAACGCATCAACATGATCGTTACGCGTCACGGCAAAGAGCGGCTGATCGCCTGGCGCAACACGACCCTGAACGGCCCCGACGGCATGCCGACCATGACCATCAGTTCGGGTCGCGACATCACGAACGAGCAAGCCGCCCACAGCGAACTTCACCTCCGCTCCCAAGCCCTGGATCTGGTCGGGGAATCGGTCTTCATCCACGATCTCAACGGCAAGATTATTTTCGTCAACCGCGAGGCCTGCCTGGAGCGCGGTTACAGACCTGGCGAACTCATCGGACGGAACATCGGCACCGACATCGACGCGCCCGAAAGCAGTGCGCTCCTGAAAACACGCATTAAGAAGCTGCTGAAAACCGGCGAATCTTCTTTCGAAGTGCAGCACCGCCGCCGCGATGGATCGATTTTCCCGGCCAGCATCCACGCCCGCATCATCAAGATCGGCGGCGTGGACATGGTCCTGTCCTCCGTCCGCGACATCAGCGAGTCGCGCGAAATGGAAAATGCGCTCCGAAACGAACGGGAAAAATTCAAGAACTATTTTGAACTCGCCTCCATCATCCTGGTGGCCCTTGATCTCAAAGGGCACATCTCCGCCATCAACCGGCGCGGCGCCGAACTCTTCGGTCAGACCCCGGAAAAAATGGTCGGTCTGGAATGGCCGCAGATTTCCCTGTCGAAGGAAACACAATTGAAAATGCGGGAGTACCTGCAAAAATTACTGGCCGGACAAGTCCAGACGACGGACGAAGAGATCAATATTGCGACGCCTTCTGGCGAACGCCTGATCGCGTGGCGAAGCTCGCTCTTGCGCGATAAACACGGACAGATACTCGGCATCCTGGGATCCGGCCTCGACGTCACCGAGAGACGCCGGTTGGAAAACGAAACCGCCGCAAAAAACCGGGCTCTCGAAGTCGTCAACCGAGGCGCGGATGCGATCATGCGGGCAACCAACGAACAAAAGTTATTAACGGAGGTCTGCGACATTATCTGTCGAATCGGCGGCTACCGCCTGGCCTGGATCGGCCGCAAGTTGGCAGACAAGAACCAAACGATCGAAGCGGCAGCTTCCGCCGGAGCAGAACGAGACTACACCGTGAATCTCGGCGTCTCCTGGGGAAACAACAAACTCGGCCAGACCCCGATCGGTCTGGCGTTGCGCTCCGGCCGCCGGCAGATCGCCTTGGACCTGTTGAAAAATGATGCCTTCAAACCCTGGTCTGACCGGATCAAGCAGCATAATCTGACCGCTGATCTGGCGCTGCCGATCAAGATCGGCGACAAAGTTGAACTGGCCTTGGCCATCTATTCCAACGAGGCCGATCCATTCAACCAGAACGAGATCGAGTTGTTGGAACGGCTGGCCGCGAACCTGGCTTTTGGCATCACGAACCTCCGCACTCGTCTGGCCCAACAAGAAGCCGAGCGCACCGGCCGAGAGCTGGCCGAAAAATACGGCTTCATCATGGAGAACGCCAACGATGTTTTTTATTGGATCGCCGCGGATGGACGGATCATCACCATTAGCCCCGGCACCAAACGCTATGCCCTGGACGCCGATCAGATGGTCGGCCACTCATTCCTCGAGTACGCCTGGGACGAAGACCGTGAATGGGTCGCCAAGGACTTCGTGGCTCTGCTGCGCGACAAAAACACGCATACGATCAAATGGCGCATTCGGGACGGACACGGCCAGCCGGTCTGGATGGAAACCGTCTCCCGCGTCGTACCCACCGACAAACCGAACAAACCCGCCGTCGTCGGCGTGTTGCGCGACATCACCGAACGCCACAATGCCGAGATGGAAAAAGCGCGCTACGACGCCATTCATCGGCTGCTGACCGAGTTGTCTTCGTTGATCCTCTCGACCACGGTCTCCAAGGTCGACACCGTGATTGACAAGATCATCGCGCGCGTCGGCGTTTTTGCCGGCGTCGATCGAACGTATGTGGTGACCCTCTCCGAACAGGACACCCCTCTGGCCAGCATCCGCGAATGGCGCGCCGCCGGCATCAGACCGATCACCGATAAGATCGAGGGCCTGCCTTCCGATAAAACCCCGCTCTGGGTCCAACAGCTCCTGAACGGCGAAACCCTGATCGTCAACGACTCCGGCAAAATACCGGCTAATCAGGCCGCTGAAAAAACACTGTCGACAATGCAGGAAGCCAGATCATACGTCGGTCTGTCGCTCAAATCGCGCGGCAGCGTGATCGGCTTCGTCGGTATGAGCACGGTTCGAACGCAACGAACCTGGTCGGAAGCCGATCTCTTTCTCCTGGAACAATTGGCCAACAACATCACTGGTCTCCTCGAATGGTCCCGGGCTCAGAAAAAAACCACCGAAAGCGAGCAGCGTTTCCGCGAACTGTCCGACCTGGCGCCCCAGGCGATCATCGAGCTCGATCTGCAGGGTCGGCTGGCCTATTGCAACAAGGCCGGACTCAAAATGATGGGCTATGACCATGAGCCCTCAAGAACGCTGACCATCGCCGACTTGATCGCTCCTTCGGATCTGGCCAAGGTCTCCAAAAATATCGGCTTACGGCTGGAAGACAAAATCAACACCGGCAATGAGTATCTAGGTCGCCGTCAAGACGGCTCGACCATACCGATTCTGGCCTACACCAGCCCGATCATCAAGAACGGCAAGCCCGTAGGTCTGCGCGGCGTGATCTTCGATCTGACCGATATTAAAAAAACCGAAGCGCACCGAGACTACCTGGCCACTTTTCCCGGCAACAACCCCTCGCCGATCATCGAATTCAACCTCGACGGCGCCATCACTTATCTCAACCCGGCCGCTTCCAGACTGCTGACCCCGCTGCGCGTCGGACTCAATATTCATGAGGTCCTACCGGAAGTCGAATCGATTCTGAACGAAAACGCGCCGGAAACAACTGCGGTTGAAGTGGTCAGAAACAATAGCTGGTACTTGGCGCTGACCAGCCGCTCGGATCAATACAGCGGCATCCGGTTGTACATGATGGACATTACCAGCCTCAAACAGCTGGAAGCCAAGCTGACTGAAAGCGAACGACGCTATCGCGCCATCCTCGAAAACACTTCGGATGTAATTTATTCGACAGACCTCAAAGGCATCATCACTTACGTGAGTCCGCAGGCGGCCCAATTCGGTTTCGATCCGGAAAAGATCATCGGTCACACCTTGCTGGAATTCATCTCTCCCGAAGACCGCGAACTCGTCACCAAAGAATTCGAGCGCGCGATCACCTCGCGACACGGATTCGCCTTGCCGACGCTCCAATTCCGCCTCGTCAATCCCGAAGGCAAGATCTACTGGGTCGAAGAAAACGGCCGCGCCGTCGTTGATCCGAAAAAAGGCGCGACTGGAGCTTTCGGCGTCATGCGCGACATCACCGAACGCAAAAAGAACGAGGATCTGATCGTCAAAAAGACGGTCGCGGAAAAACTTATCTCCAACATCTCGACTGAATTCCTGAAAGCCGCTACCGAAAATTTCGACCCGATCGTCAACAACGGCCTGAATAAACTGGCGCGGCTGACAAATGCTGATTGCGCCAAAATCTACCTGATATCCGATGATTCCAAACGATTGATCGAGCGCTTCATCGCCAATGAAGACGACGCGGCCGGACACGAGCGTCGCGAATTCCAGCTGACCGACTTCCCCTGGATCTCCTCCAACTTCAACCGCCGCGACGTTATCCAGGTCAGCGATATCAACCAGCTGCCGAGTGAAGCTCGGCCAGAGCTCAAACGCCTCTGCAACGAACGCCTGACCTCGACTATTTTCACGCCTATTTTGGCTGGTTATCGGGTCATCGGACTCGTCGGTTTTTCGACTTACAAAGGGATCTATACCTGGCCGCCGGAGGATGCCATCCTGCTGAAAATGTTCGCCGATATCTACGCCAACGCCCACGTCCGCCGAGAAACGGAACGGAGTCGCTTGCGGCGCTCGGAAGCGGAAAAGATCATCACCGATCTGACGGTCAAGTTCGCCTCGGTCGAAGAATCGGAACTTAACCGCGTGTCTTCGACAGCCCTCGAAAAGATTGCCTTGTTCGCCGGCGCTGAACGTGCCGCTTTCGCCAAATTCGGACCGCAGAGAACCAATCTGTCCTGGATCCAGGAATACCACCGACCGAATCTGTCGCCAATCATCGCTACCATGCAGAATCTGCCTCTTGCGCCGGGTGATTGGCTTTTCGGCGAGATTGACTCCGACACAACCGCCACTCTGACCGATATTTCCCATCTGTCGGCCAATGTCGACGCGCGGACGATCCGCGTCAGCCCCGAAATCGGAGCTTTCGCAGCCGCGCCGATAAAACAAGGTGGGCGGGCGATCGGCTTCATCGGCCTCTACGCCACTGGTCCGAAATACTGGTCTGAAGATGAGACAAATTTATTGACCAACCTGGGCAAAATCATCGGCGACGCGCTGGAAAAAGCCGCGGCCAACGCCAAGGTCCGCGAGGCTGACTTGCTCCGCCGCAAATTCGTCCAAATCGTCTCCCATCAACTCCGGACGCCGCTGACCGCGATCCGCTGGAACCTCGAAGCCCTGCTGACCGACGAAGTCGGCAAACTCCAACCGGAACAAAAAAGCATCATCCGCCTGGCCCACGAATCCGAGGTTGAGGTCATCAGTCGGCTCGGCCAAATGCTCACCGCGCTCGACATTGAAGAAGGCCGGGCGCTCCTGAATCCCGAACCGATGGCTCTCGATGCTTTGTGGGACTCGGTCCGTTCGTCCCTCATTCCCCGTTGCGCCAGCAAAGAACTGACCCTGACCTACAAACCGCCATCCAAACCGCTGCCAGCGATCAAAGCCGATCCGGAAAAAATCCGCGAGGTCCTGACGACCTTGGCAGATAACGCCATTGCCTATACCAACAACGGCGGCAGCATTGAAGCGCGGCTGGAGAATCATGGCACTTTCATTCGTTTCAGTATCAAGGATACCGGCGTCGGCATACCTAAAGCAGAGCAGCTCCGGATATTCTCCCGTTTCTACCGAGCTTCAAACGCCCCGACCATGCTGCCGAACGCCTCGGGACTCAACCTCTCCATCGCCAAATACTTCATAGAACAGCACGGCGGACAAATCGGTTTCGAAAGCCGCGATGGCCAAGGTTCAACTTTCTGGTTCGAATTGCCGCTGGTAGAAAACAGATGAACGGCGTCCCGGACGACTGATATTGACTCCTGGTCCGGATTCTGGCACTCTGACGGCACGACTCTAACGTGCTGCAGGGACGCGGGTCCGCTCAGACCCTACCGTTCCGACCGAAAAAATTTTATCATCGCACCGAACATATTTTTCGCTTATGTTAGTCCTCCGTCTTACCCGCGTCGGAAAGAAGAAACAGCCGAGCTACCGCCTGATCGTCCAGGAGAAGAAGCGCGATCCCTGGGGCAAAGCCCTCGAAATCATCGGCCGCTATAATCCGCGCACCAACCCCAAGACCGTCGACTTCGACGCCGAGCGCGTGAAATTCTGGCTCTCGAAGGGCGCTGTCGCTTCCGATACCGTCCACAATCTGCTCATCAACGCCAAGATCATCAAGAGCGCGAAGCGGAAGAATGCCGTTGATCCGAAGCGCAAAGATGCCGCCGCCGAGCCGGAAAAGAAGGCTGAAGAAAAGAAATAAGCATTCGAAAAACGACCCGCCCATGGCGGGCCGTTTTTGATTTCGCGGCGCGGCTGATGATGGAGACTCCCGCCGGTCTGAAAATAAAAAAACCCGCTGGACGAGCGGGTCATGAGACGAGGTCTTCTGTCAGCGGCGCCGGATCTTGCCGTGACCGAACGGATCATCGAGCAGATGCCAGGCGCCGCACGCGCACGGGCCTTCGATGACGTCGCAGGCCGTGCCGCCGTTGCGGCCGTAGTTGCCGTAACGAGCGAGATGCGCCTCGGCCAGCATCCGGTCAAAGTTGCCGCCGACCATGCAGCAAGCGTTGAACTCGGCCACATCATGACAATAATGTTCCTCGGGACGCTCGCTGATCTCGCGCAGCCGTTGCGCTAGCGGATGATCATCATTGTTCATTCCGTCGCCGACCTGGCTGCCGTTCCGATCTTCGTTCCTCATGCTGAACCTCCTGATTCAAAAGGGCTGGATAATGACAGTATCTTAATATCCTCCTCTGACACCGTCAAATAATCGTCGGTCATGGCGTCTGAACCGAAAAATACCAAAAAACCGGCCGAATCACACCCCCACGCTGCGCCCAGCGCCGCGCTTTTTTATCCGGATAAGCCTGTTTAAGCCGCAAAATCCATTGACACGGCCGCGAGGCTTGCTTATAATTTTTATGGTCCCTTTGTCCAAGGGCTCTGTGTTCCCGCCGAGGGAGCGCGCGTTAAATCTCTATAGGCACCCGCCCAAGCTCGTGAGGCAAGGGCAAAGCCAACAACTGCTATGGCAGAACGGTTTCAGGATCAGGAATTCGTCGAATACGTTGTACGGGCCATCGTCGGTCATCCGGATGATGTCCGGACCGATCGGACCATCGATGAGCGCGGCGTCCTCATCACGCTGCACGTCAACCCGGAAGACATGGGTTACGTGATCGGCCGCCAGGGACAGACCGCCCGCTCCATCCGGACGCTCCTCAAGATCGTCGGCGCGAAGAACAATGCGCGCGTCAACCTGAAGGTCTTTGAACCGGAAGGCAGCCGCCGCCCGCCGCGCCGCTCCGAAGAGCAGCAGGCCGCTCCCGCCGCCGCTGAACCGATTGACACTTCAGCCGTCGACCTGGAGATCTAAGATCACCACAAACAAAAAAGCCCGGCTCCCAGCCGGGCTTTTTGATCTTCTCGAAAAACGGAGTTACGACCGCTTAACTTTTTGGGGCAGACTAAAACCGAAAACTGACCCCTGTCCACGGCCGGCGCTTTTCACCCAAACCTTACCCCCCATCCGTTCAACGGTCTGCTTGACGATGAATAGTCCAAGACCGGTGCCGGCGACCTCGCCGGTCTCAGCAGTCTCAATGCGGGAGAATTTCTTGAAAAGTTTCGTGATGTCGTCGGGACTGAGCCCAAAACCGGTGTCTTCGACGCTGACATGCAACTCTCCGCCGCCAGCCGCAGTACGAATCGTGACGCTGCCCTCGACGCGATTGTACTTGATGGCGTTCGTGAGCAGATTTATCAGAACCTCGTAAACACGCCCCGGATTCCCATAAGCCACCATCGACCCGGCCGCTGTCGGCATGACCTTGATGCTGACCGATCTTTCCGCGGCCAGCGTCCCAAGGGCGGCGACGGCCCGCTCAAGGACGGGAGCGAGCTGGAATCTCTCCGAAACAACCTTAAAGGTGCCGTACTCCAGACGCGAGACCTCCAACAGTTCGGAAACCAGCTTATTGAGCCTGGCGGTGTTCTCGCTGATGGTGCCAAGATATTCCGTCAGGTCAGCAGGCTGAGCGGCAGGCTTTGTCTGGACTTCTTTCAAAAGTTCCAGCGACCAGCTGATAGCCGTCACCGGAGCCCGCAACTCATGCGCAGCAATAAAGATGAACTCGTCCTTCAGCTTCTGGATCGTCTTTTCTTTCTCCAAATCGCGGATATTTTGTTCCGCCAGTCTGGCTTCGATCTGTTTACGTTCGGTAATATCCTCGATAATCGCCTGATAGTATTTCAGCCGGCCACCCTCATCGCACACGGCGCCGATGTGCGTATTCGTCCAAACCACTTGACCCCGCTTGCCTATGTAGCGTTTCTCCGCATGATAATCATCCTGAACGCAATTTCGCGCGATCCGCATGATCTTTCGGTCGGCCGATAGGTGTTCCGGGTGCGTGATGTCCCGGAGCGTCAGCCGCTTCATATCCACATCGTCGTATCCGGTGATGCGGGTGAAGGCTTGGTTGATCTCACAGACATGCAGGTCCGGATAAAGCAGCACGACGCCCAATTGGCTGTTTTCGAATAGTTTGCGGAAACGTTCCTCGCGCTCCCACAAGATAGCCTCCAGACGGCGGCGTTCGGTCAAGTCGCGGATGGTGAATTGTAAAAAACCGACGCCTTCAAAGCGGAAAAAACTGCATTCTAAGGCGGCATCGAAACGCCGTCCTTGTCGGGTCCGGATCGTCCAGAACTTACTGCCGGACGAATGGCCGCATCTCAATACGCCAAAAGACCTGCGGTTACGCAAGGGACCGTTCAAAAATCCGATCTCCCACACCCTCCTCTGCGACAACTCCTTTGTGGTAAAACCCAGCAGCTTCAGCAAACTCGAGTTGCCGCCGACTATCGAACCAGTCTCAGCATCGACCAACAAGACGCCGTCACTGGTCGCTTTGAAAACCAGCTGTTGCACCTGTTCAAAAGCTGTCTTTTTAAGCATCTTGGTTCGCGATCTGCCGAATGAGGCCGATCTTGCCGACTTCGCTTTATTAAGCACATTGCAATCGTTAAAACTGATGAAAAACGCTGATATTATTATACAGTTTTTTTGCAATTATTGTAAGTTTGAAAAACATTCCCGGACGGACGCCCCCCCCCCTACCCGCGGCGCGCCAGCTGTTCATAATCCGGACGAACCTGTATGCTTAAGCGGTAACGACCGCTAATCAAAAAAATATTGTGAAAAAATTCAAGAAACTGGCCAATAAACTGCAAATTTCAGCCGAAACCGTCTGGGAGACCGGTTGGACCTACATCCGCCACGTCGTCGACACCGCGCGGGAGCCGTTCCTGATCCTGGACAAGGATCTGCGCGTCTTGTCGGCCAATGAATCTTTCTATCGGACCTTTCAGACCATGACGCGGGATACCGAGAAAAAACTCGTCTACCAACTGGGCGGCGGTCAGTGGAATATCCCGGCGCTCAGGAGGCTGCTTGAGGACGTGCTGCCCAAAGAATCGTTCTTCCGCGATTTCGAGGTCGAGCACGATTATCCGGTCGTGGGCAAAAAGATCATGCTCATGAACGCCCGCGAAGTCTTCGAGCCGGTGAAAAAAAACCAGAAATCTTTGAAGATGATCGTTCTGGCCATGGAAGACGTGACGAAGCAGCGTATGCTCGAAGAGAAGCTCACAGCCTACTCGAAAGAGCTCGAGGAGCGCGTGCTCGAAAGGACCAAAACCCTCGAGGAGCGCATCGCCGTGTTGGAGAGCGGAGTCAAGAAACGGCCGGGCAAACAATAGATCCGCGGCGCCAGCCTGGAGATCTAATAACAAAACCAGAAACGCCCTCGGCAATCGCCGGGGGCGTTTTGAATACAGTCTGAGACAGGATGGGGACGTACATCAACAAAAAAATGGCTTATTTCAACGCCGCGCCCCAGCCTCCGGGACAGTCCCGGAATATTCGTCACCCGGCCAGCGGCAGCTCGAACCAGAAAGTGCTGCCTTTACCTTCCTGGCTTTCATACCCCATCTTGCCACCGTGCGCTTCGATGACGCTCTTGGCGATATGAAGTCCGATACCGGATCCTTCAGGTTTGATGATAGCGGCGTTGCTAAAACGGTGAAAACGCCGGAACAACTGCTCTTGCTCGCCAGTCGGAATGCCGATGCCGGTATCGGTGACCTCCACGCGCACCGTCTTCTGTTCCTTTTTGATCCGAGTAGTGATCCGACCGCCTTCGGGCGTATAGCTGATGGCATTATCCAAGAGCCGCCCGAACAGATCCCGGAACTTCTCCTGATCAACATTTACCGTGCTGATTTGGTCATCACTATACGTATGTTCATGCGTGATTTTTTTGAGTTCGAACTTTTGTTTATTGTTCGCGCAAACCGAACGTACCAGATCTTCAAGAATGATTTTTTCCGGCTCCAACCGCAGGCGTCCGGCTTCGATATCCATGACCAAAAGCAGGTCCGCGATGCGACCAACCGCTTCTTTATTGGCCTCAAGAGACATCCTCAAGATCTGCCGCTGGCTGCCGGTCAGCGGCCCCATTTTATCGGATAAAACCTGTTCCAGCCCCCAACGAACCGAGCTCAATGGCGTACGCATCTGCTGAGACACGACCTGCACGAATTTATTCTTGATAGTATCAAGTTCGTAGGCGTGCTCTTCAGCGACTTTGCGTTCGTGGATATTGCGAACCACGCCGATCGTGCCGGCTAATTTATTGTCGGAATTTTTATAATGCGAACCAGACGCCTCCACCCAGACGAATTGCCCATCCCGGCGTCTGAACCGCAAACTGAACGGTTTGAATACGCCGGTCTTCATGAACTCCGACCAATTAACCCGAGCCCGCTCCAGATCTTCCTCGAAGAAAAACTCCGCGGACACGAACTCCGTGAAGCTACGTCCGATCAGATCGCTTTCCTTATAACCATACATGCTGACCTGCGGACTGATATAAGTCAGGACGCCAGATGGATCGGCGGCATAAATGATATCCTGGGTGTTCTCAATGAAATTGCGGTATTTCTCCTCGCTGGCCCGCAAGGCGCTCTCCGCCTCAACCCGAGCCGTCACATCCTCGATGACGCCATCAAAATATTCTTTGTCGATCTCATTCTTTTTCAATACGGCAGTCACCGCGCCCCAGATCTTGCGACCCTTGAGCGTCTTGAGCCGGACAACCTCGCTCTTAACGAAACCGAGTTTCTTGATCTTTTCGCTGATCAAAAGACGATCGGCGGGGTCAACATAAAGATCGGAGACGCTGATCTTCAGCAACTCTTCTTTCGAATCGGCTTCGAACATCGCCACCATCGCCGGATTCACTTCGATGAAACTGCCTTTGGGTCCGGGCGTATTGCGATAAATGCAAACCGGCAAGCTATTGAACAATTCGACAAACCGCTGGCGCGCTTCAGTAAATTTGTGCTCAACCCGACGACGGTCAGTAATATCCTGGACGATCCCGGACAAGACGCTGATCTTGCCGGCGGCATCGCGGATAAATTCAAAAGCCTCGGCCCAAACCGTGAAAACAGCGCCGTCAGGATGAACGATGCGATACTCCATCGGCATCGGCTGCGCCTTCTCAATCACGGAACGATTGGCGACCTCAACCCGCATGCGATCGTCAGGATGGATAGCTGCGGTCATTACATCAGTCAACCGACCCGTAAATTTGGCTTTGTCGATGCCGAAAATCCGGTACATCTCGTCCGACCACTCAAGCTTATCGGCTTGGACATGCCAGCGCCAACTGCCGATCTTGGCGAACTTCTGAGCCTGGCGCAGGTCGGCTTCCGAACGACGAATCTGTTCATGCACCCTCTTAACTTCAGCCTCACTCTCCTGTTGATCGGTGACATCCTCGGCAATCGTCAGCAGCAGCCTTCGTTCGCCCACCGTAACCGGCTCGGTCGTGAGCCGACAAATGCGGCGACTGCCACCTTTCTGCCATATGACCGTATCCATGCCATGCGCACGGCCGGAAATACGCAGGGTCTCGACCACCCGCTGGCGATCTTCAGCGCTTACAATCCCTAATTTGACTTCCGTCTGGCCAAGAACCTCGTCACGGGAATACCCGGTGATGCGCGTAAAAGCCTCGTTGACCTCGATGAACTCACCCCCATCAACGGTCGCCAGCGTCATCATGAGCGGCGCGGTGTTGAACGCCTGCATGAACATCTTAGCCTGTTGCTCGCGTTCAGAAAGGTCGCGCAAAAATGCGTGACATCTGAACCGGCCATGCACCTCGAACGACGACAGCGTAACCTCGGCCAAAAAATCCTGGCCGCCCATCCGCCGATGCATCCACTCGAACCGAAAAAATTTAAGCTTCAAAGCGCGATCAACCGCTTCCCGCGCGGCCGTTTGCGAATCCTGTCCGCTGGGCTGCTGCAATGGCGAGATTTCGTCGGGGCGCCTGCCAATGATCTGCGTCCGTTCTGTCGTGCCGAACATCTTCAAGGTGGCATCATTGCAATCGACAATGGTCATGCCATCCAGAAGGATAAAAGCCTCCTGAGAACCCTCGAATACCTGGCGATAGGCCATTTCGCTCTCGCGCAAATCTTTTTCCACCTGGCGTTGCCGGATGATCTTGAACAAAGTAGCGGCTACCAGCTGGACCTGGGCAATATCGCGCTCGTTATACGGTTTCTGCTTGTTTCCGACCCCGAAAAGGATCCGAAAACTTTCATTCTCGAACGTCGGCACGCTCATGAGGCGCTTCAGTTCGACATGGCCGCTCGGGAACCCTTTGCGGTTGGGCGAAGCGGCGAAATCATTGTAGATTACCGGCTTCTTTTGCCGCATCGCGTCCATCCAGTTGCCGGCCGATTCGATCGGACGATGGCCGACATCAGGAGCCCGACAGCTCTTCAACGCCTCTTTATTCCAAGTATTCAGAATTATCTCCTTTTGGCCATCGATCACCAGATGGAAGAAACCGACAGCGCTGTCAGTCAGCCGTACCACGCGATCAAGAACGAACTCATAAAGTTCCTGATCCGACATCTTGGCCGCCCGGCCGTAAACATCGAGGAGGAAAGACTCCCGCTCCGCCTCCTTGATCAAAACAAGTTCAGCCGTCCGCTGCGCCGTGATATCCTGGATCATCGTCAGGAAATAAAGCGGCTGGCCGGAAGCGTCGCGAATAAGGTTGACGTGGGTTGAAGCCCAGATTTCCTGACCCGACTTGGTCAAATAACGTTTGACCGTGTTGTACTCCCGTAACGTCCCCTTGAGGAGATCGCCGATACCCTGGCGATTAGCGGCAATATGATCGGGATGCGTGATATCCGCGTACGTCAGTTTCAACAGTTCCGACTCGGAGCGGCCGACGATCTCGCAGAACTTCCGGTTGACGCGAATGAATTTAAAATCCAGTCCGGACAGCACGATACCGACAGTAGCCTCTTCGAAGATGCGGCGAAATCTCTCCTCGCTCGATCGCAGATTTTCCTCGATTCGCTGGCGTTCAGTGATGTCGCGCGGCACGAAACGAATCATCTTCCGACCGCATTCGTCGTAGACATTAGCATCGACTTCAACCGGAATAAGCTCTCCTTTGTGGGTCTTGAGGCTTCGAGCAGCCTGGTGCAATACTCCCTCGCGGATAAAATCGGCGAATTCCGCCTTATCAGCGAACAAGGTGCGGAGACAACACTGTTTGTCCCAAAGACTACGGCCCACGGCATCTTTTCGCTGGCAACCGGACATTTTTTCAAAACTGACGTTGATATCCTCAATCCGCGCCGTGTCTGCATCAACGATCGCGATGCCAGACTGAGCGGTATTAAAAACTAACCGATACCGATCAGCACACTCGGCCAACAAACCCGTAGCGGCGGATTGCGCATGATTGACCGCCGCTGTTGTCGTTTTATTTTCCGGGGCGCCGTTGCGCTTGAATAGGGACAACATATTTGGACTGTCTGACCGATCTTTATTTTATAATTATATCAATAAATCACCGCCTTGGACAGTTCAAAAACGGCGTTATTCGGACCAAATGCCGCACGCCGGCGGTCCGAGCGCCGAGCTCTCAATTCGGCGTAAAAAGGCGGCGGATCAGTCGGCGACCGCCGAGGTGTTGATTATTTCAGCGGCGCTTGCTAAGCTCGGCTGTTCTTTGAAAATCCAGCGACAGGAGCGTGCTCATGAACCGACAGCGGACTTATAAGCTCCAAAAAGACGGCCGCACGATCTCGAGCCGGCAACCGTGGCGCTACGCCGGCTGGAGGTTGGGCAAGATCTTCGGCCGGCTGGACTGCGCTTCAGGCCGACGGATGAAGCCGGAGAACCGCGTCTTTTTTCTCACTTGGGACGATGCTATCGCCGCCGGCTACCGGCCATGCAAGAACTGCCGGCCGACGCCGTCGGATCGTTACACAACCCCTAACCGAAAAACGAGGCCGCGATGACAAAAATGTTCAGTTTGCGTTTCGATCCCGATCTCTGGCAGCTCGAACAGCGACAACCAGTCAACACGCTGCAAATGTTCATCACGGCCGCCTGCGACCGCCGCTGTCCGGAATGTTTCTTCCGACAGCACTTCAACGCCGGAGCGATGACCCTGGATTTCTACCGCCGGACGGTCGAGCAATATCGCCCATCCATCGGCAAGGTCATCATCCTGGGCGGCGAACCGACGCTACATCGCGACCTGCCGGCCATGCTCGCATTCAACCGCGACCTCGGCCTGCCGACCACGCTCTACACCAACGGCCGACGGCTGATGGCGCTCGCGCCGAAAGATCTGGCCGGCGTTTCGGTCAGGCTGTCAGTCGACGGCCTGACCGGCGGACTCAAGCCGGCGCTGGCCCTGCCGAAACTCGGACCAGTGATCATGCCGGTCTTCATGACGAGCCGGAATAACACCGGCGACTTGCTGCCGTTCCTGGACCACGTCGAGCGCTCCCTCGGCTGCACCGAGGCGTTCATCTCGAGCATCCGTGACATCCAAGAAAGCAGCGATTTCTGGCTGGATACGTCGACGACCCTGCCTCTTCGCGATTATGCGGCGACCGTCCAACGGACGATCGACGCTTACCGCGGACGGCTGACCTTGCATATCTCCCGGCGCGGCGTGATCGCTGCCGGCGGCCCGCGCCGAACGGCCGAACCGCCTAACCGCTGCCGCTTCGGCAACGTCCTGCCCGACGGACGGCTCATCACTTGTCCGTTCGACATCTGCAAAAACCGCGTCACGGACGGTCTGCGCTTCGGCGAACAACGCTGCGAAAAGACGAGGGGCGGCGGCTGTCTGCTGCAGAAACTCGTCCTGCGACGAAAACCGACATGATCACAAACCCCGCCGGCGACTGCCGACGGGGATTTTTTTATTGACGGCCGAAATTCCCGGGCGCCGCCGCAAAGCGATGAAAGTTTTCTGGCGCGACGGATCCGCGTTCAAAACTTGATGTCGTTCGCGACGGTCGACGTCGCCTGGAAACCGCGGACATTCAGGAGCATGTCGCCGGGAAACTGGCTGGAGTGATACAAGCAGTAGGTCACGGACGTGCCCCACTTGGCGTTGAGCGCGTCCATGAGCGCCGTCATTTTCTTCAAATCAACCTCGGTGGCGTGAATGCCACCCAGGTCGAAGTCGAGTTCGTCGTCATCCTGGGCGATAAGCATGGCCGACAGCACGCCGTGAAGTTTGAAAGGGAATTTCAATCCTTCGACCACCTCTTTGACGAACGGCTCGTAACGGAAAGGCCGCTCGCGATCGAATTCCGGATGAAAAACCAACGCGATCGCCTGAGGTTTCACAGCCGGACGACTATTCTGCGGCGGAGCATAAAGATCGTCGCCGCGAACTTCGAGTTCAACCGTGCTGACGGCCTTTTTGGCCGGACCACTGATCGCTTCGCCAGTCTCCGCCTTGAATTCGGAGCCGTGCCAGGGACAAACGACGATCCCATCCTTGACCACGCCCTTGCACAACGGGCCGCCCAAGTGGGTACAAGCGTTATCGAGGGCGAAAAAACGATCGCCCGAACGCACGATGGATATTTTCCTGCCGCCGATCGCGGCGCAATACGACTTATCGGCGGCGATATCCTTGACCGCGGCCACGCGCACAGGCTCGCTGGCGGCGCAATCGCAACCTCCGCCCGGACAAACCCAGGCCTGAAACATCTTCTTGAGTGGGTTGCGAACCATAAACAACGCGAGTTTGAAATTATGTCTCCATTATAGCCGAGGGTCGGTAATGCTCCAACCACCGCCGCTTGAAAGGGATTGACCGTTCACGCTAGATAAGCTATATTATGCGGTCCTGCCGAATGCAAGACATTGTCCTTTACAACCGGGAGAACGTGCCATGACCAACCCTCAAAGATCGACGTTCCCTGAATCGCTGAGCAAACTTTTGAAACATTCCCTGCTCGACCGAGAAGAGGAGCTTCGACTCATCCGCCGGGCCCAGCAAGGCGACCGCCAGGCGCTCGATTCGCTCGTGCACCACAACCTCAAATTAGTGATGCGCGTGGCCGGGCGCTATGCCCGACGCTACGCCGACTACAACGTCGAACTGCAAGACTTGTTCAGCGAAGGTGTGATCGGTCTGCACAAGGCCATCATGAAATTCGATGCCGCTCGCGGCGCGAATCTGAACACCTACGCCGACTACTGGATAAAACAAGTGATCGGCCGCTATCTGGCGAACCAGCGCTACCTGATCCGCGTGCCGATCAACGCTCAGCAGAACCTGCGGGATGAGGAGGCGGGAAACGGCAAAAAAGGTCTCACTAAAACCGACCTCCGCAACTTCTCTGCCGTCTCGCTCGACCAGGAAATTTCCTCCAACGACGCCGGCAACCAAAACGGCTGCACGCTCGCCGATATCTGCGTAGACGGACGTGAAACGACGTCATCGGAAACCGCTGTCGCGCGCTCCGAAGTTGCAGCCATCCTCGCCGAAGCATTCGGCCAGCTCACGCCACGAGAACAGGACATCATCAAAAAACGTTTTTGTGATGAACTGTCCCAGAACCAGGTCTCGGATATCTGCGGCCTGACGCGCATGCGCGTCCGCTGGATCGAAGCCAAGGCGCTCGGCAAACTCCGGTGCCTGCTCCAAGACAAGGACATCTTCTGAATCTGACGCGGCCGAGCCCAGCTCGACCGCGTTTTCTTATCAAAAGCCACAATTTTAAGGTCCCGCCACGGACTGATGACAAACAGTCGCCCAGCTTGACCAAAGACGAGAAACGCGCTACATTATGCGGTCCTGCCGTACGGAGAGACGGAGAGACGAAGTCATGTCGCTTGCGAGCGACGTGGCCGGAGTCAGCGAAATATCAGCGGACTTTGTATCTTCGCTACTCCCTGACTTCTCAACAATGTAGGACCTCGCCCTTTACAATCAGGAGAACACGCCATGACCGATCATCAAGGATCGCCGATCTCTGAATCGCTGAGCAAATTATTGCGTCATTCCATGCTCGATCGGGAAGAGGAACTCCGACTCATCGGCCGGTCTCAGCAAGGCGACCGCCAGGCCCTCGACTCGCTCGTGCGCCACAATCTCAAGTTCGTGATGAGCATCGCCAAGCGCTATGCCGGCCGCGGCGTCGAACTCGAGGATCTGTTCAGCGAAGGCGCCATCGGCCTGCAGATAGCCATCAAGAAATTCGACGTCACGAGCGGTAATCGGCTCAGCACCTACGCCATCTGGTGGATCCGGCAGCTGATCGCCCGCTACCTGGATGATCATTGCCGCACGATCCGCGTACCGATCAGAGTCCAAAAGAACCTGCGCGACGAGGAATCGGCAGAAGAAAACGACAACCGCCTCACCAAGGCCGGCCTCGACAACTTCTCGCCCGTCTCGCTCGACCAGGAACTGTCGTCCGGCGACGATTCCAACCAGAACGGATGCACGCTCGCCGATACCTGCGCGGACGAATGCAAAACAGCGTCGCCAGAAACAGCCGTCGCTCGCGCCGAGGTCTCGGACATCATCACTGAGGCGATCAGCCAGCTCACGCCCCGAGAACAATACGTCATCGTAAAACGTTTTCGCGAAGAGCTGACCCTGCGCAATATCGCCGGAACCCACACTCTGTCACGCGAGCGCATTCGCCAGATCGAAGCCAAGGCGCTCGGCAAACTCCGGCGTCTGCTCCAAAACAAGGACATCTTCTGACCCGCACGCGGTCGAGCTCAGCTCGACCGCTTTTTCTTATCAAAATCCGTAATTTAAGGCTCCAAATAAGGCTAGTGGCGCACAGCCGCCAAGCTTGACAAAAAACGTAAAATAAGCTATATTATACGGTCCCGCCAGTAACGGGATGAAGCTCTTTTCCAACCAGGAGATCATCATGTCCAATCACGAACAAGAAATGCTTGAGGTTTCGTTCGACGACAACACCTACCAGCTCGAATGCGCGCTCGCCGATACCGGCGCGGACGAACGCTACGCCGCGTCGTCGCCCGAAACCGCCGTCGCCCGCTCTGAAGCTGAGGTCATCGTCACCAAGGCGCTCAACAGACTCACGCCTCGGGAACAGAGCATCATCGTCAAGCGCTTCTGGGGCGACCTGGACCAGCGCGAGATCTCCAAGATCTACGGCATGACGTACGCAAACATCGACAAGATCGAAGCCCAGGCGTTCGACAAACTCCGTCAGCATCTTTCGAGAGACCTCTTCTGAGACCAACGCGGTCGAGCCTAGCTCGGCCGCGTTTCATTTTATCTTCGCCGCTCCGTCTCCCCAGGACTCCCCAACTCCCGCGCTTCATGTTAACGTAAATTTGCTATGCGCTTCGACCTTCTCACCATCTTCCCCTCGATGTTCGAGAGCTACTTCTCGGAGTCGATCATCAAACGCGCCGTCGAGCGCGGCCTTTTGGATATCCGGGCGCACGACCTGCGCCAGTGGTCCGAGGACAAACACCGCAAAGTCGACGACCGACCGTTCGGTGGCGGACCAGGCATGGTCATGGCGGTCGGCCCTTTCTTCAAAGCGTTGAGGGCTTTAAGAGTTGGGAAGTCAGGGAGAGACGGAGATACGAAGAAACGGAACAAGATGCGCGTCGTCCTGTTGTCCGCCAAGGGCAAAAAATTCACCCACAAAGAAGCCGTCCGGCTCGCCAAATACAAGCAGCTTATTCTGCTCTGCGGCCGCTATGAAGGCGTGGACGAACGTGTCGCGTCCGAACTGGCCGACGAGGAAATTTCGATCGGTGACTACGTGCTCACCGGCGGCGAACTGCCAGCCATGGTCGTAGTCGACGCGGTAGCCCGCCAAGTCCCCGGCGTCTTGGGCAAAGCCGAATCCCTAGTGCAAGAATCCCACGCCGAAGAAGGCGTCACCGAATATCCGCAATACACCCGGCCGGAAATTTTCTCCCCGAAAAAAGGCGTGAACTGGAAAGTTCCCAAGATATTGCTCTCCGGCGACCATAAGAAGATCGCCGCGTGGCGTACCGCGAAAAGCCGCGCCAAAAAATGACCGTAAACATGAAAAAGGCGCATCTGCGCCTTTTTTTGCTGAAATCAGCCAGGAAGCCCGGCCGACTTGCCAAGACGCCGACGGCTAAGTAGGATGCGGCCAGAAGCAGTTCCTTGCCAAAACAAAGGAGCGAATCATGACGGACCGCGCCGTTCGAATCGACCTTGCCACTGACGCCATCGTGAACATCGACCTCCAGCCGACTTTCATGCCCGGCGGCGGACTGCCGGTTGCCGGCGGCGACGAGATCATCCCGCTCGTCCAACGCCTCAACCTGCTGTTCCCGCCCAGACAGCGCTACGCGACCCTCGACAAGCATCCGCGAGGCCACATCTCGCTCGCCAGTTCGTACAAAGGCCTGGCTCCATATTCCCAGCTCACAGCCGCCGAGGTCGCGAGCTGGACGGCAGCCGATAATCGGTTCGCCGCCGGCGCCCACTTCCGTCTCCCCGATCTGCAGAGCTATCTGGCTCAGGTCAAAACCCAGACGCTCTGGCCGGACCACGGCCTCATCGGCACGCCTGAGTCCGAACTGCATCCCGACCTGGTCCGCCGCGACTACCGGTTCGTCCTGATCAAAGGGACCAACCCGAGGTGCGACTCCTACTCCGGCCTGCGCGATAATCTGCGGCATCCGACCGGACTGGGCGAGCTGCTGCACGTGGACGGAGTGAAGCGTATTTTCCTCACCGGCCTGGCCCTCGACTTCTGCGTCGGCTTCACCGCTCTCGACGCCCGGGACTACGGCTTCGAGGTCTTCGTCATCGAGGACGCCACGCGCGCGGTCGCGCTGCCGGGCACCGTCGAGGCCATGAGAGCGGCTTTTCTCAAAGCCGGCGTCCGGCTCATCCAGTCGGAAGACCTCATCGCTTTCTGACCACCGCTCCATCTCTACCAGGACGGACCCTTGCCGGGACCGTCCTTTTTCTTCGACCGCTTTTCTTTTCTTTACTCGCTGCCCGCGGCCGAGTAACATTCAGATTGAACTGGATCTTATGAATAAAAAAATCGCCATCTTCGGCGGCAGCTTCAATCCCGCCGGCCGCCACCACCGCGCCGTCGCGGAAGCGCTCAGCCAGCACTTCGACGAGATCATCGTCGTGCCTTGCGGCCCGCGCCCGGACAAACCGATCGTGGTGGACATCGAACCAGTCCATCGCGCGGTCATGGCCGACCTGGCTTTCCGCGGCCTGCCGAAGGTCCGCGTGGAACTTTTCGATCTGGAACTCGACACTTATACGCGCACCATTGACCTGGACCGGATGTTCAGCCGCGAAGGCGAGATCTGGCATGTGGTCGGCACGGACCTCGTCAAAGGCGGCCGCGCCAAAAATTCCGAGATCCACCACTGGGAACGCGGCCCGGAACTTTGGGACAACGCCAATTTTGCCGTCATCCAGCGCGCCGGCTACGACATCGACCCGGCCGACCTGCCGCCGCACAGCCAGCTCTTCCGTTCCGAACACTCCAGTTCCAGCTCCGAGATCCGCGAACGGACCTTCAAGCGCCAGCCCATCTCCGATCTGGTCACGCCCGAGGTCGAGAGCTACATCAACCGCTACAACCTGTACCGCGGCACGACGCCGCAGCGTTCGGTCAGCCTGAAGCTCGACCCGCGCGCGCTCATCGTCGCCGACGACCGCAATCCGGTGGCGGTCGAACTCGCGACCTCCCTCCAGCGCCTCGAAGACGCGGCAAATCCCAACTGCATCATCGTGATCGGCGGCGACGGCACCATGATCCGCGCCATCCGCCGACACTGGCGCTTGCGGCTCCCGTTCATCGGACTGAACGCCGGCCACCGCGGTCACCTGCTGAACGACCTCGACAAGAACGGCGTCCCCGACGTCCTGGAATCGGAGAAACACGTCCACCAGCTGCCGCTCCTCTACTCCGAGGTCTTCGACGCGGACGGTGCGCTCGCCGACAGCAGCTACGCCGTGAACGACACCTGGGTCGAACGCGCGAGCGGCCAAGCGGCCTGGATCCAGGTCAAAGTGAACAACGAGATCAAGATCCCGAAACTCGTCGCTGATGGCGCGCTCGTCGCCACGGCTTCCGGCTCGACAGCCTACGCCAAAGCCATGGGCGGCAAGCCGCTGCTCGTCGGCGCGCAGGAGATCACACTCGTCGGCTCGAACGTGACCGCGCCTTTCGGTTTCAAATCCGCCTCGCTGCCGCTCGACGCCGCGGTCGAATTCGAATCCCTGAATCCGCAGAAACGTCCGATCCGCGCCTTCGTCGACGGCCTGGAAAAAGGCGTCGTCTCCCGGGTGAAGACCCGCGTCAGCCGCATCGCTGCGGTCGAAGTGGCTTTCTCCCCCAAACGCGACATGGCCGCCAAATTGGCCGATTTCTTCTTCACCTCGGCCAGCTGACGACGATAGCCGGCCGGCAGCGCTTGACAAAAGCGCTGATTTTTATTTAATTTAAGCCGTTCTTTGACAACGCATCCGCACCAGCATAGGAGGCCGCGATGATCATCAAATCGCTACTCGATCTCGACTACTACAAACTGACCATGGCCCAGGTGGCCTGGCGGCATTTCTTTCATCGCGTTCCGGTGACCTACAGTTTCACCAACCGGACCCAAAAAGTCCGCTTGGCGGACCACATCGCCGAAGCCGACCTGCGGCGCGAACTCGACGCCGCGCGCGAACTGCGGTTCACGCCCAAAGAGCTCGGCTATCTCTCCAGACTCGGACCTTTCCAGCCGGACTTCCTCCAATTCCTGCGTACGTTCACATTGCCGCCCTACGACCTCGCGTTAACGGACGGGCAATTCCGGATCGAGGTTTCCGGACCCTGGCACGAGGCCATCTTCTGGGAGACACTGATCCTCTCGATCGTGAACGAGCTGTACTACGCCAGCCTGACCACCGGTCCTGACGCGACGAGCGGTCGCAGTCGGCTGTGCCTCGCGCATCTTGAAGGATGGCGTCGACTGGACGAAAAGATCCGGCGTCTCGAACAGCATCCGGACATCCGTTTCATCGAGTTCGGCACGCGCCGCCGCTTCAGCCGCGCCTGGCAGGAAATGGCCGCGGTCAAACTCGCCACGCGCATCCCGCAGCAGATGATCGGCACCTCGAACGTGGACCTGGCCCGCCGTCTCGGCCTCCAGCCGATCGGCACCTTCGCCCACGAGATGTTCATGGTCTTCTCCGGCATCTACCGCGGCGCGGGATACTCCGGCTTCTTCGCGGATGAAGACGAGGCCATCCGCTCGTCGCACAATGCCGTCCTGCAATGCTGGTGGCGCAACTACGGCGAGGCGCTCTCGATCGCGCTGACCGACACGTTCGGCACCGGTTTCTTCTTCCGCGATTTCACTCCCGAACAGGCAGCCAAGTGGCGCGGCCTGCGGCAGGACTCCGGCGACCCCTTCGTCTTCGGTGAAACCGCGATCGAGTTCTATCGGAACCTGGGGATCGACCCCCGGACCAAGACGATCGTCTTCAGCGACGGACTGGATCTCGATCTGATCGAGTCGCTGCAAGCGGTCTTCGGCAGCCGCATCAAGACCGCCTTCGGTTGGGGTACGAACCTCACGAACGATTGCGGCCCCGATCCACTCTCGCTCGTGGTCAAAGTGACTGGCGTGAACGGCTACCCGACCGTGAAACTCTCGGACAACCTCGCCAAGGCGATGGGGCCATCCGACGAAGTCGAACATTTCAAACGGATCTTCGGTTACGAAGGCGGCACCAACGAAGAATGTCGCTACTGACATCTTCTCTCCCGACCCACCAGAGGCGCGCACCCCGCGCCTCTTTTTTTTACTCCGCCACGTCGCTCGCAAACGAAGTGACGGAGTCAGGGAGATACGGAGACGGAGTTTGGGAGAGTGCAGGAGTGGAGGAGTCGGGGAGACCCGACGCAAACTCCCGCACTTCAGCACTCCCGCACTTCAGCACTCCCGCACTTCAGCACTCCCGCACTTCAGCACTCCCGCACTTCCGCCCCTAATGCCGCCAAAAAATTTATCACCAGTTAATCCCCACAACCACCTTGCATATCCCTTGACATGTTTCGCCTCTTACCCTATACTCCTCCCAGAGCATTCGAACCCCTCAAAAAGAGGTCAACGAAGCGCTCTCTTTATTTCTGCCACGCAGGCCCTTGACGCATATCGCGACTTGGCCTAAAATGCGCAGCACCGGTCAAGAGAGACCGGACAGAGAACTTTGACAATCTGAACGAGATAGCAAACTCGTCGCGAATAGCGACGGGTGAGGAACCTAACGTCTATTTAGTTGAGTTTTCGGGAACCGTAAGGTTACGGAAGCTATGGAAGGCATAGTACCTGCCAGGTCTATGATCTTCTTCTGAGAGTTTGATCCTGGCTCAGGATGAACGCTGGCGGCGTGACTAAGGCATGCAAGTCGAACGGTCAAGTTGATTCCGCAAGGATTTGGCTTGATAGTGGCAAACGGGTGAGTAACACATTGGTAACCTACCTCAAAGTTCAGCACAACCCCGCGAAAGCGGGGCTAATACTGGATGTGGTCTTCCCCTTCAAGGGGGACGAATAAAGCCCAAAAGGCGCTTTGAGAGGGGCCTATGTCTTATCAGCTAGTTGGTGAGGTAAAAGCTCACCAAGGCTATGACGAGTAGCGGGTGTGAGAGCACGACCCGCCTCACTGGGACTGAGACACTGCCCAGACACCTACGGGTGGCTGCAGTCATGAATATTCCACAATGGGGGAAACCCTGATGGAGCGACGCCGCGTGCAGGATGAAGGGCTTTGGCTCGTAAACTGCTTTTCCAAGGGACGAAGCTTCGGCTGACGGTACTTTGGGAATAAGAGGTTGCTAACTCTGTGCCAGCAGCAGCGGTAATACAGAGACCTCAAGCGTTATCCGGATTTATTGGGCGTAAAGCGTCCGCAGGTGGCACGTTAAGTCTTCCGTCAAATCTTCAGGCTCAACCTGGGGGCTGCGGGAGAAACTGGCGAGCTCGAGGGTGGGAGAGGTAAGCGGAATTGCCGGTGTAGTAGTAAAATGCGTTAATATCGGCAAGAACACCAAAGGCGAAGGCAGCTTACTGGAACACTCCTGACACTAAGGGACGAAAGCATGGGGAGCGAAGCGGATTAGATACCCGCGTAGTCCATGCCCTAAACTATGAGTGCTGGATATTGGGAGTATCGACCCTCCCAGTGTCGTCAAAAAAAGCTAACGCGATAAGCACTCCGCCTGGGGAGTACGGCCGCAAGGCTAAAACTCAAAGGAATAGACGGGGACCCGCACAAGCGGTGGAACATGTGGTTTAATTCGACGGTAAGCGAGGAACCTCACCAAGGCTTGACATGCAACTGCTAACCCTATGAAAGTAGGGCTCCTTCGAGGGTGTTGCACAGGTGCTGCATGGTTGTCGTCAGCTCGTGCCGTGAGGTGTACCCTTAAGTGGGGTAACGAGCGCAACCCTCGTGTCGTGTTGTTTTTCACGACAGACTGCCTGGGATAACCAGGAGGAAGGTGGGGATGACGTCAAATCAGCATGGCTCTTACGCCTTGGGCGACACACGTGTTACAATGGACGGTACAATGGGCCGCCAAACCGTAAGGTGGAGCAAATCCCATCAAAACCGTTCTCAGTTCGGATTGAGGTCTGCAACTCGACCTCATGAAGCTGGAATCGCTAGTAAACGCGCATCAGCCACGGCGCGTTGAATACGTTCTCGGGTCTTGTACTCACCGCCCGTCACGTCAAGAGAGTTGGTAATACCCGAAGATATGCGATCGCATGTCGAAGGTAGGGCCAGCGATAGGGACGAAGTCGTAACAAGGCATCCCTAGCGGAAGCTGGGGATGGATCACCTCCTTTCTAGGGAGACACTTCGTCGAGGAGAGCATATGCCTCCTTGACGACAGAACATCGCGTTGTACAAACGCGGTGCTCCTAGGTCGTTCGCTTGGCAAGTTTACTTGCTGGGCGCCAATCTCAGACGTTAGATTCCTCTGCTATCTCGTTCAGATCGCCAAAGCGAAAAAGTCCCGTCATGCGGGGCTTTTTTCGTTCCCGCAACCTGTCCTCCGTAGCCCGTAGGCGAAGGAGGAAAGCGGTGATCCATGATCGTACACCCGACCGCGAGGCGGGATTTCAGCACAACGACAGCGGCTCGGCGACAATAAAAAACCTCCGCAGGCGCGGAGGCTCAAGACTACTTGTAGTTCACGGTGATGAGGCGGGAGTCGGACAAACGATCCTTGAGCCGCACGGTGCAGCCAGAATCCCGAAGCCAATAGGCCACGGCCTGGACAATCGCATCCGACGGACATCGGCCAAGAACGGACAGGTACAACCTGGCGTCGCGGCGGCCGTAGCGGGTGGCGCTCACGCACAGGGCATAAAGCGCGTCGTACCAGAGCAGGATCGCCTGATCGAGGCGGCTGATCTTTTTGCGTCTGATGCTGGTCTTCCTGATCTCGAGTCTGAAGCCTGGCATCCGAGACGCCATCTGATCGCGGTTCAACTCGGCGAGCAGGCCCAGCAGAACGGTCAGGGATTTCTTCTCCGCCTGCTCAAACAACATATCCATCAATTCGAGATCTTCTATCCTAAAAGTCTCGACAGGTCTTTTGTCGGCCATCTGAACCTCCTTATTTCCAAAGATCTGCCGCCATCTCAACACGGACCAGGCCGACAGTCAAGCGCGCTGACCGATAAAAAAGCCGTCCCTGACAAGAGACGGCGGCGGTTTCAGCGTCCGATGGCGACGCCGATGCGATAATGGCTGCGTTCGATGTTCTCTTCATACCGGGCGTTGAAACCTTCCTGCCGCAGACGGGCAGCCGCCGCGGCATAAGCCTTCTTGGTGAGCGACAGGTCGCCGGCATCGGAACGGACGATGACCTCGTGACAGATCCGGCCGTGCCAGCTCCGCCACCCCGAACCGCCAGGAAAACTTTTCAAGAGGTTATCGACCCGGCGCTGAAGTTCAGACCTGGGCATGGCCGCACCCCTTATTGATCGCGGCCCGGGGATACCGAGCGGCGAGAAAGATGCGGCCGGCTTCGAACGAGGGTGTCGACAGACCCGACAGGCGCTCGAGTCCGATCTCGAAACCACTGCCGTCAGCGAGCCTTTGGATGACCGGACAAGCGATCTGATCGGCCGCGGCGTCGGCGGCACTCGCGGCGCTGATCGTGGCGAGCGTGCCCGTGGCCATCAACCGATCCGGCAAGTCGTCCGCGTGCTCGGCGGCGAAAGCGACGAGCTGCGTCAGACTCGCGGGAACGAGTTCTTTGGCTAGCAGCATCTTCTCCACGTCGTGAAAACTCGTCTCCAGGTCGAAACGCAGCAACTTGAGACGCACGACCGATCCGGATTCCGAACCGGCCGCCATCGTCCATGATCCGCTGGCCAAAAGCTCGGCGGAACACCTGAGTTCCGGGGTAAGCAGCGATTCGAGGGCCAGGCCATCGATAGCTCTTACGGAATACTGCCGCAGACGCTCGCACACCCGGCTCCAGTCGGCCATCGCGGATGTTTCGTTTGGCGGCTGGATCGGCACGAACTCCTTCAGACACTGTTCCAGCCGGCCATCCATGACCGCGCGGATCAGGTGAAAATTGTCATGCAGCCGTCGGATCTGCTCGACGTTCGCGATGCCCAGCATCTGGCTAAAACGCTGCGAAACCCTCTCGATCAGGGCCCAATCGACGTTGGTCATGGGTAAAACTCCTCGCTTTCGTGACGTCAGCTATAAAAGAACGCCCGCTCAAACTAGCAGTATTCAGCCTAAAAGTCAAGGTGGCGGACGGCTGAAATAAGGTCGACCCCGCCTTGCCAAACTCCGGACTTCTTGCTATATTTTTCCCGCATCGTTAAGATGTTTTTGCGTTATTTTGGGCGTATAGCTTCCCCTTTCGCCCCTCGGGAGGCTGCGGAGGTAGGCAGTTGATCAGAGCGCCGCACTGACCCAGTACAGAATCGGCAGTTCATTATAATCTCTCTGGTGGGCGTTCTCATGGGCGTATAGCTCAGTTGGTTAGAGCGTCACACTGATAATGTGAAGGTCGATGGTTCGAATCCATCTACGCCCACCAGAGAGATTAAAATGTTTGCCGATTATTGCGAGGCAAGCGCGGAAACCGCAGGTTGGCAAGCCGCCTGTTCAAAGGCTTACGCGACCATAATTTCTCGAGAGCGTGTCGGTCCAAAATTATGCCCATCACTGAACTGGACGTTGTGATTCGTCTGGTCGTCATCACGGCCATTTCCGGATTCATCGGCCTGGAACGCGAGTATCACGCCAAGCCGGCCGGACTCCGCACCAACATCATGGTGGGTCTTGGTTCGACCGTCATGACAATTGCCGGCCTCAGAGCCGTTGATCTGTTCGTCAACGCTCCCGTCGACCCGACCCGTATCGCCGGCCAGGTCATCACTGGCATCGGCTTCATCGGCGCTGGAGCGATCCTCCGACCGTCCGGCCGCGGTGTCAGCAATGTCGTCGGCCTCACGACCGCCGCGACCTTGTGGGTGGTGAGTGGACTAGGCATTGCTGTGGGTATGGGTCTGTATTTAGAAGCCCTGCTCGCAACCCTCCTGGTTTTCTTCACTTTCTTCGTCCTGGGCAGAATGGTCACTTACATCCGCCGGCATTCCAAGAACTACCCGACGGACATCAAGGCTCACGAAGAGGCGGATGAAAAGACGAACCATGACAATGAGGATCCATCAGGACGGGAATCATGAGACAGCGGAAGTAAATCGGTTTTCCGTGACGCCGAGGTAGCTCAGTGGTAGAGCAGAGGACTGAAAATCCTCGTGTCGCCAGTTCAATCCTGGCCCTCGGCACCACGGAAAGCCGATTTTTTGATAAGATGACGTCATCGGGGCGTGGCCTAATGGCTAAGGCACTTGCTTTGGGAGCAAGGGATTGAGAGTTCGAGTCTCTCCGCCCCGACCAAATTTCATATGAATATCGGTTTCATCTACGCGGGTGTAGCTCAATGGTAGAGCTCCAGGTTTCCAACCTGGCCACGTGGGTTCGATTCCCATCACCCGCTCCACTGAAAACGCTCCGCCACAGGCGGAGCTTTTTCAATACCAAACGGGTGATGGGAATCGAAGGGTATCCGAGGACGTGCCTAGTATGGCACGTCCGAGGAACCGGGGTGCGGCGCAAGCTGGCGTCGCGCCGCACGGGCGGGACGCACCCGCCCAGGGTTTCGCGAGTGATTCCGATTAAATACGAGCGAAACCGAAGGAGGCGGCGCACATGAGAACTTTTCCAGCGCCGCCGGGTGAGCCGGATTCCCATCACCCGCTCCACAAAAAATCCTCACCCGGTGTGAGGATTTTTTGTAGCTCAATGGTAAGCCCGCTTGATACACCAAGGAAAAGTTATGCGTGCTTGCGGCGAGAAGTGGCGGCCTTAGCCGCGCATCCGTAATGGTCCGGCTGCGCCGGACCGACGTCGTAGAGCTCCAGGTTTCCAACCTGGCCACGTGGGGTACGCCGCGAGCCGGCGCAGCGACGCACGGGCGGCAAGGGCCGCCCAGGGTCAACCGAATCATTTCCGATCCTAGACGAGGTCGACGATTCCCATCACCCGCTCAGTAAATAGAAATGAAAGATCCTCACCTAGCATGAGGATTTTTTGTATAAGAATTATAAAAGCGGCCCCTCCATGGAGGGGCCGCGTTGCGGTCTGATAAAGATCCGGACTCACTTGCTGCCAGGAGACAGCAGAACGGGACGGTGCTTGCGGTACAATCCGGGCTTGTTGAACTCATCCACGCGAAACATGAGTTCGTCACCGGGTTCGACTTCTCCGCCTTCGATGGCGTTGGCGAGCGGCAGCGCGACATGCTTGTTCACGATCTGCTGCAGTTCGCGCAAGCCGTACTCGCGGCTCACGCCTTCGTCGAGCAGGAACTCCTTGTAGCCGTCGCTGAAGCGGAGCTGCACCGGAACATTATTCGCCGCGACGCCGGTGAGCTTATCCTGCTCCTTCTTGAGCATGAGTTCGAGCACCCTGGCACTCTGTTCTCGATCGAGCGACCGGAAGACGATGATGTTGGTCCGGATGCGGCCGACGAACTCCGCGGGGAAGAACTTGTAGATGAGCTTCGACGTCTCCGTGTAGATGGCGGCATCGATCTCATCGGCATTGTCCTTTTCCGATCTCGTCGGCGGACGCAGACCGATCGTCTTGTCGTTTCCCGACAAGAGCTCGTTCGAACGCTGGCCGCCGATGTTGCAGGTCAGCATGATGACCGAACTCGAGAAGTCGGTGATGTCGCCGTTCGCTAGCGAAAGGCGACCGCCGTCGATGATGCGCAAAAGCGCGTTGTGCACCGTCCGGTGGGCTTTCTCGATCTCGTCGAACAATACCACGGACAAGTAGGGCTTGTTCCGCTGGTAGAATTCCGCGAGGAGACGCTCCATCTTCTTCGCATCCAAGTCCGGATCGACGCCATTCAGATTGGCGCGCACATGCTCGCGCCACTTCATCCAGAAATGAAAATCATCGATCTTCATCTGAGCCAGCTTGGGCGTGCCGTCGAAACCGACGTAACCCGGAGGCGAACCGATGAGTTCGGCGAGCTGATGATGCTCGGTGAACGTGGTGCAGTCGATGAACGTGAGCGGCGCATCCGCCTGATCGGCGATGAGCGCACGAGCCAATTCCTGGGCCATGAGCGTCTTGCCGACGCCGGTGGGACCAGCGAAGATGACCGCGTTGATCGGCTTCACCTGATCCTTGAGGCCGGCATGATAGATGGCAAAACTGCGGGCCAGACGTTCAGCCGCGCGATCCTGGCCGATGACTCGGCTCGTCAGGAAGTCGTAGATCCGCTTCGTCTTGGGACCGAAAGCGTCCGACGAGACGTGCTCGGTGAACAGGCTTTCATCATGAGCGAGCAGAGGTTTGGTGGACATGATCTGCCTCCCTAGCTGACGGTTGCGAAATCCGGACACCGGATCCGATTTTATATGTCAACGAACACATTTATCCGCTGGCCTCATCTAAACAAAAAGGAGCAGAAAGGTCAATATCCGCTCGGACAACGATTTTTTGGCCCAACCCTGCGAAAATATCACTTGCGATAGCCAATCAAACTAGGCCGCCGGCAAGGACCGATCCGCGCTTTCATGCCGACGCCACGGATCAACTTTCACCCGACTGGCTGGATCAACGGTATCTTTCTATTGCCCGCGAATACCAGCGCACCATCTCTCTTCATGGCTATCAGATTCTGCCAGGCCAGCCAGGCAATCACCGCCAGCAGAAGACCACTCGCGAACTTGTAGGTCCAGGCGAAAGGATCCAGACCGAACAGGATCGGAAATTGCAGATAGGCTGTCAGGCCCAACAAGACCAGCGCGACCGTTTCCCGCTTATCAGAGACTAGGACAGCGAGCGGTATGAACCACACGACCCACTGCGGCGAAACAAAACGGTTGAAAAGCATGAACGGCAGCAGCAGGAACAGACAGGCGCGGATGAAAGCCTTCGCGTCAGCGATCCGACCGAAGACCAGCAGAAAAATGAAAGGAATGAACTGCAACAAGGAGAATATTCCGGCCAGGATGACCGCGAACCAAACGGAACCGCCGCCGAGGAAACTGGCCGCCCACAAGCTGATGTCGCCGAGCGAACCGATCTCAAAAGTCCGTCCCAGGTGGAACAGGATCGGCGACAGGAAAGCGTCCGGACCAGCCCAGATCAGGATGCCGCCGAGGAGGACGACCGGCGCCGCCGCTGCCGCCACCAGGACGCGGCGGCGGCCAGGCTCCGAACTGGACCCGGCCGCGCTCTGCGCCGCCAGCATGAGCAGCGGCAAAAGAAAGAAAGCTGGATAAAATTTGACCAGACCGCCCAGGATCAGCCAGAGAGCCGCTAGGACGCGACGACCCCTGATCACTTCATGCGCCGCCGCGGCGACGAGCACCGCCGGCAGGATATCGAAACGCCAGACTGAAAAATAGATGACCCCGGGGAGAAAAAACAACCACAAGTATTTAAGCGGCCGTCCGAGCGAAATGAGGATCTTCCCCGTGAGCCAGACCAGCAAGCCGAACAGAATACTCGTCAACAGAGCGAAAATATCCTGATAGATGAAAGGGTTGGAAGTGAACAGCCGCGGCAAGGCCAGGAATAAGACGCCGGCCGGCGGATATTCCTGCGGCGACGCCGCGCTGTACGGACGGCCGCCGTCAGCCAGCCATTGGCCGCGTTCGAAATAAACTCGCATCTCCTGCTCGTCCCGCAAGAGCCGCAGACCGGAATCAAAAAATTCGCCATCGGAAAAAAGCGCCGGCGGAAGCAGTAGTCCGACCAGGGAAAAAACGAGGGCGAACAAAAAAGCCGCCGCGCCCCAATAACGAAGCTGAGCGGCGAGCGCGGCGCGATCATTCATCATAGACGCGAGATCTTGGCCGCCAACCGACTGGTGTTCGCGAGCGTGATAGCAAGCGCAAGCGCGTCGGCGGCGTCGTCGGGCTTCGGTATTTCCTTGAGGCCGAGCAGGGCTTTGACCATGGCCTGGACCTGTTTCTTGCCGGCCGCGCCGTAACCGCTCACGGCGTCCTTGACCTCGCCGGGCGAGAACTCGCGGCACGGTATACCGCGCTCTTCGATGCAGAGCCTGATGACGCCGCGCGCTTCGGCGACGGCGATCGCGGTCTTCACATTCTTGGAAAAGAAAAGTTTTTCGATGCCGACCTCGGCCGGGCGATATTTATCCAGGAGCGCGCCGCAGTTCTCGTGCAGCCGCCGCAGCCGCTCGCCGCCCGGCATCCCGGCCGGCGTCTTCAGGCTGCCGTAAGCCAGACAACGCGGTCGGCCGGCCGACTGTTCGATCACGCCGAAACCGGCATCAGCGATGCCTGGATCGATCCCGATGAGCGTCACAGACTCGGCCGAGACCGGCATATCAGATGTCGACGTTATAATAGATATTGTTCACGTCCTCGTCGTCGTCCAAAGCTTCGAACAAGCCTTCCAGTTTGGCTTGCGCTTCGGGATCAGCCACAGCCAGCATCTCTTTGGGCAGCCATTCCAGGCCGGCGCCGACGACCTTCAGTCCGAGTTTGTCCGCCGCCTCGCGCAATCCATTCAAAGCCTCGACCGGACCAGTGACGTCGAGCCCCTCGGCGTCGGCCGCGATATCCTCGGCTCCGGCGTCGATGAGCGCCAGCTCCTCGGCTTCGCCGAGCGGCTGAGCGCGCTCGATCCGCAAAACACTTTTCCGCACGAACATCCACAGCACCGATCCGGCGCTGCCGAGATTGCCGCCGTGGACCGACAGGATATGTTTGATGTTGGAGCTGGTGCGATTCCGGTTGCTGGTCAGAGCCTCGACCACGACCGCCGCGCCGCCCGGACCATAGCCTTCATAGGTGACCTCTTCGATATTCTCGCCCTCCGCGCCGCCGCTGCCGCGCTTGATGGCCCGTTCGATATTGTCTTTGGGCATGCTGCCGGCCTGCGCCAGTTCGATGGCGGTCCGCAGTTTGAAATTGAAATTCGGATCGCTCCCGCCCTCGCGGGCCGCGACCGTGATGACACGGGCGAGCTTGGTGAAAACCGCGGCCCGTTTGGAATCAGTGGTGCCTTTCTGATGTTTGACCTTGGCCCATTTGGAATGTTTGGACATATGAGAAGTTGGGGAGTTGGGAAGTGCTGGAGTGCGGGAGTCCTGAAGATTTGAAATCAAGCTTCAGCACTCCAGTACTTCAAAACTTCTGCACTTCAGAAAAAGTTGAGGAGTTGGGAAGTGCGGGAGTGCTGGAGTGACGAAGACATCTTGTCTACCCAACTCCCTCACTTCCGCACTCTCCAACTCCTAAAGAGTCTACCACTTGCCCTAAATTCGCTCAATATAGCCCCGATACAAGCCCGACAAAATGCTCTTTTTAAAGCAGCATCCGAAGACGGAGCCGCTTGGTAGCTCGGACTGGCTAAGAAGTTGGGAAGTGCAGGAGCACTCCAGCACTCCAGCACTCCAGCACTCCAGCACTCCGAAGTATAACCAAAACCCCGCCTGGTGAGGGCGGGGTTCGGCGGTTTTTCCAACCTTGATATTTTCTCTTCGGCTCAGGCGGCTGCGGGAGCGGGATCAATGGCGAGATCCTTCTTGCTCCGGTAACCGGTACCGGCCGGGATCATGCGGCCAATGATGACGTTCTCCTTCAGGCCCTCGAGCGGATCGATCTTGCCGGTGATGGCGGCATTGATGAGCACGCGCGCGGTCTCCTGGAAGGAAGCGGCCGAGAGGAAGCTCTGGGTCGAGAGCGCCACCTTGGTGATGCCGAGGAAGAGCTCGTCGAACGTGGCCAGCTTGCCCTTGCGTTCCGCGCAGGCGCGGTTCTCGTCGAGGAGCTGGGACTTTTCGATGATTTCGCCCGGCAAAAGGTCGGTGTCGCCGGCGTCCTTCACGAGCACGCGCGAGAACATCTGTTTGACGATGATCTCGATGTGCTTGTCATTGAGCTTTTGGCCCTGCGAAGTGTAAATGGCCTGGACGTCCTTGAGGATGTACTTCATGACGGCGTCCTTGCCGCGCAGGCGGTAGAGCTGGTGCAGATCCAGGTTGCCCTCGGTGAGCTGCTGGCCGGCTTCGACCGTGTCGCCGTTCTTCACATACAACACATAGCCCGGCGGGATGATGTACTCCTTGACCTTCTGAGTCTCGCGGACGACTTTCACGACGCGCTTCTCCAAGCGGACGGTGCCGGCGGCCTTGGCCACGATCTCGCGACCATCAACCTTGACGATGACGACCTGTCCGGCCTCAACGGACTCGCCGGCTTTGACGCTCGGCTTGTCCTGGGTGTTGTGCTTGTAAGTCTCGCCATCCTCTTCAGAATAACCCACGCGAACGATCTTGTGGCCGACGAACGGCGCCAGCAATTTCTGGCCCTCCGGACCCTCGATCATGCGGCGGTCGATATCCTCGACCGTCACTTTGCCGGCAACATCACTCATGAAAGCCTTGCGCTTCGGCGGCCGGGCTTCAAAAAGTTCCTCAACGCGCGGCAAACCTTGGGTGATATCGGCTCCGGCCACGCCGCCCGTATGGAACGTGCGCATGGTGAGCTGCGTGCCAGGTTCGCCGATGGACTGGGCAGCCATGATGCCGACCGCTACACCGATCTCGACTTCCTTGTTATAAGCCAGGTCCCAACCGTAGCACTTCTTACAAACGCCTTTCGAAAGCAAGCAGGTGAGCACCGAGCGGACGCGGATATTGTCGAGCGTGGCGTCAGCGAGCTTCACGGCGGCTTTCTCATCAACAAGTCCGCCAGCCTTGACCACGGTTTCGCCAGTCTTCGGATGTTTGAGGTCCTCGATGACAATACGTCCCAAAAGACGCGCAACGACCTTCTCGTTCATCTCTTCCGATTCCTTGGCGTTGATCATGATGCCTTCCTTGTCGCCGCAATCATCCTCCTTGATGACCACATCTTGAGAAACGTCGACGAGGCGGCGGGTCAGGTAGCCGGCGTTAGCGGTACGAAGCGCGGTATCGGACAAACCTTTGCGGGCGCCATGCGTAGAGATGAAGTATTCCAGGGCGTCGATGCCGTCCTTGAAGTTGCCTTTGACCGGCAGCTCGATGATGTCGCCGGCCGGATTGGCGACCGGACCTTTCATACCGATGATCTGCGTCAGCTGGCCCCAGGAACCGCGAGCGCCGGAATCGATCATCGAAGCGACGGAACCATGCTTAGGCAGCTTCTCCTTGGAGAGTTTCGTGACGCGATCCTTGATCTCGGTCCAAACCGCGACAATCTTGGAGTGTCGTTCGGACTGGGTCAGCAAACCTTCCTGATATTGTCCCTCGACCTCCTCGATGCGACGGTCGCCATCGGCGATCAATTCTTTCTTTTCAGGAATGAACGGCAGATCAGCCATGCCCCAGGAATAACCGGAGCGAGTGATGTAATGGAAACCGATCTCTTTCAAACCATCAAGCACCTCGACGGTCTTATCGCGACCATAGATCTCCAGGCACTTGCGAACGATCTCGGTCAATTTCTTGGCGTCGAGCTGGTCGTTCAAATAACCGTAATCAACGGGCAAAACGCGGTTAAAGAAGATGCGGCCGACGCTGGTTTCGATCGGTTTGGTATCCGGCGTGAGGCGGACCAGGATCTTCTCGCGCAGCTCGATCTTGCGCAGGCGGTAGGCCAGCACGGCTTCGGACGGATTGCCGAAAGCGCGCGGCGTCTCGCGGCCCTGCTGCGGCGCCAGAAGATTCGTCATGTAATGAATACCCCAAGCCACATCCTTGTCCGGACGCATGATCGGAGTGCCCGTGGCAGGCTTCAGCAGGTTCATGGTCGAGAGCATGCGGGTGCGGACCTCTTCCTTGGCTTCCTCGGTGAGCGGCACATGAACGGCCATCTGGTCGCCGTCGAAGTCGGCGTTGAAGGACGGACAGACCATCGGATGGACCTGGATGGCCTTACCCTCGATGAGCACCGGCTGGAAGGCCTGGATGCCGAGGCGATGCAGGGTCGGAGCGCGGTTCAGCATCACGAGCGAGTCCTTGGTGACCTCCTCGAGGATGTCCCAGACCTCGCTATGATCGGCTTCGATGAAGCGGTTGGCGCTGCGGATATTGTGGCAGAAGCCGCGCTCGATGAGCTTCGCGATGACGAACGGCTTGAAAAGCTCGCGGGCCATGCCTTTCGGAATGCCGCACTGGTAGAGATGGAGACTCGGGCCGACGACGATGACCGAGCGGCCGGAGTAGTCGATGCGCTTGCCGAGCAAGTTCTGGCGGAAGCGACCCTGCTTGCCCTTGAGAATGTCGGCGAGGGACTTCAGCTGGCGCTTCTTGCCGGTCGTGGCGAGCACGGTCTTGGACTGGCGCGCGGAGTTGTCGATGAGCGCGTCCACAGCCTCCTGCAGCATGCGCTTCTCGTTCCTGGTGATGACCTCCGGAGCGTTCAACTCCTGCAGTTTCTTCAGGCGGTTGTTGCGATTGATGACGCGGCGATAGAGATCGTTCAGATCGGACGCGGCAAAACGGCCGCCGTCCAAAGGCACCATCGGGCGCAGATCCGGCGGAATGACCGGAACGACCGTCATGATCATCCACTCGGGGCGGATGTTGTTGAGTTTCAGCGACCGGAACAGCTTCACGCGGCGCACCAGCTTGTCGTACTTGGCGCCCTGGGGCTCGTCGGCGATCTCGGCGTCCATCTGAGCGATTGACGCCTCGATGTCGATCCGGGTGAGCAATTTGCGGACGGCTTCGGCGCCGATGCTCGCCTCGAACAGGTGGCCGTACTTGAGCGACCACTCCTGATAGACGTTCTCCGGGATGATCTTCAATGGCTTCAGTTCCTTGAGTTCCTTGTCGACGTTGCGGAAATCCTCGTCGAGATCCTTGAGCTTCTGCGCTTTGGCCTCGAACGCCGCGGCCAGCTTCTTCTCCTTGTCGGTCGCATCCGTGTTCTTACTGGTCATCTCGACCAGGCGCTTGTACTCAGCCTCGATCTGCTTCTTCTTGGATTTGTATTCGGTGCGGATCTGCTCGACGAGCTCGGTCTTCAGGTCCTCGCGCACCTCGGTGACGATGAAGTTGGCGAAGTAGATGACCTTCTCCAGGTTCTGGACCGAGAGATCGAGCACCAGACCGATCTTCGACGGCACGCCGCGCAGGAACCAGATATGCGAGACCGGCGAAGCCAGCTCGATGTGGCCCATGCGCTCGCGGCGCACGAGCGAGTTCGTTACCTCGACGCCGCACTTGTCGCAGATGATGCCCTTGTAGCGGACCTTCTTATATTTGCCGCAGTAGCACTCCCAATCCTTGGACGGCCCGAAAATCTCTTCGGCGAAGAGGCCGCCTTTCTCCGGCTTCTGGGTGCGGTAATTGATGGTTTCGGGATTCAGGATCTCGCCATAGGACCACTTCTTGATGGTCTCAGGCGAAGCCAGGGTCAGACGCACGGCGTCGAAATCCTGGATCTTGGTCGTCTGGTCGGCGAGAGAATTCATGTTCATATGCGGGATGATCAAGGCAATGAATTAGATCTCGTCGGCCGCGGGCCGACTCTCTTCTTCGGGAGCGACAGCCAGGACCGGAGCTTCTTCCTTAAAAGCCTCTTCGACGCCGTCAGGTTCGACGAGCGACGTCTGCGGCCGTTCGCTGCCGGGCAGGTTGCCGCGCGACTTGCCGACCTCGTCAAGGTCCATGCGCTGCTTGCCCTTCAGGAGCTCGACGTCGAGGCCGAGGCCCTTGAGTTCGCGCACGAGGACATTGAAAGATTCCGGCACGTTGATCTTCTTGATCGGCTCGCCCTTGATGATCGACTCGTAGGCTTTGGAGCGGCCGGGCACGTCGTCGGACTTGATGGTCAGGATCTCCTGCAAGGTGTGCGCGGCGCCGTAAGCTTCGAGGGCCCAAACTTCCATTTCGCCGAAGCGCTGGCCGCCGAACTGCGCCTTGCCGCCGAGCGGCTGCTGGGTGATGAGCGAGTACGGGCCGATGGAGCGCTGATGGATCTTGTCCTCGACCATGTGGTTCAGCTTCATGACGTAGATGTAGCCAACCGTGCCCTTGTTATCGAACGCTTCGCCGGTGCGGCCGTCGTACAGCTGCATCTGGCCGTCCTCCGGGAAGCCGGCGCGTTTCAGTTCCTCGCGGATCTGGTTCTCGGTGATGCCGTTCAGGACCGGCGTGCAGGCGTGATAACCGAGCGAGTTCGCAGCGAGGCCGAGATGGGTCTCAAGAATCTGGCCCAAGTTCATGCGGGACACGACGCCGAGAGGCGACAGGATGATGTCGACCGAAGTGCCGTCTCCGAGGAACGGCATGTCCTCGACCGGAACGATCTTGGAGATGACGCCCTTGTTGCCATGGCGTCCGGCGACCTTGTCGCCGACCTGGATCTTGCGGAGATCGGCCACGGCCACCTGGACGGTCATGATGACGCCCGGGGGCAGCTTGTCGCCAGCCTCGCGCGAGAAGATCTTGATATCCACGACCTTGCCGTGTTCGCCATGTTCAAGATAGAGGGAGCTGTCGCGCACGTCGCGGGCTTTCTCGCCGAAGATAGCGCGGAGGAGTTTCTCTTCCGCGGACAGTTCCGTCTCGCCCTTCGGCGTGATCTTGCCGACGAGGATGTCGCCTGAGACGACCTCGGCGCCGATGCGCACGATGCCGTTCTCGTCGAGGTTCTTCAGTTTCTCCTCGCTGATGTTCGGGATGTCGGACGTGATAACCTCCGGCCCGAGCTTAGTCTCGCGCACGTCGATCAGGTAGTTCTCGATGTGGATGGAAGTATAGCGGTCATTCTGGACCAGGCGCTCATTCAAGATGACGGCGTCCTCGTAGTTGTAACCCTCCCAGGACAGGAAGGCGACGAGCAGGTTCTGACCGAGCGCAAGTTCGCCACGATCGACGGCGCTGCCGTCGGCGATGATGGTGCCGGCCGCGACCTTCTGGCCGCGCGACACGACGGGGCGCTGGTTGATGCAGGTGGAGGAATTGGAGCGGCTGAACTTGTTCAGGCGGTAATCGCGCTTCTCGCCGTTATCGCCCGTGATCTCGACATAATCAGACTGGACCGCGGTCACCTCGCCGTCGATATCAGAAACGACGACGTGGCCGGAATCGAAAGCCGCGCGGAATTCCTGGCCAGTGCCGACGATCGGCGCGTCCGCCTTGATGCAAGGGACCGCCTGGCGCTGCATGTTCGTCGCCATGAGGGCGCGGTTAGCGTCATCGTGTTCGAGGAACGGCACGAGCGAAGTGGCGACCGAGACGATCTGCTTCGAGGAGACGTCCATGTAGTCGAGATTGTCGACGATGTCGACGGACGGTTCGCCGAATTTGCGGACCGCGACCTTCTGTTCCAGGAAATAACCATCCTTGTCGATCGGAGTCGTGGCCGTGGTGGTGATGGATTTCTCTTCCGCGAAAGCGTTGAGATATTCGATCTCCTTGGTCACGCGGGTCTTGACCGGGATCGTATCGAGCGAAAACTTGGCCAGCTTAGCGGCGTCGTCCTTGGAGATCTCGGTGCCGGCGGCGATGATGGTCTTGCCGCTCTTCGGATCCTTGATGTCGCCGCGCGCGATCTCGCCGGCGGCTTTCTTGCCGTCGTTCTTGACCTCTTTCAACACGACGCGATAAGGCGTCTCGATGAAACCGTATTCGTTGACGCGCGCGTAGCTCGCAAGATGGCCGACGAGGCCGATGTTCGGACCTTCCGGCGTCGCGATCGGACAGATGCGGCCGTAGTGGGTCGGGTGTACGTCGCGGACGTCGAACCCGGCGCGCTCGCGGGAGAGGCCGCCGGGGCCCATCGCGGAGAGACGGCGCTTGTGTTCGAGCTCGGCGAGTGGATTCACCTGGTCCATGAACTGCGACAGCTGGGAAGACATGAAGAACTCGCGCACGACGCCGATGATCGGCCGCGCGTTCACGAGCTTCGACGGCGTGATCGTCGTGATGTCCATCGTGGACATGCGGTCCTTGATGATGCGCTCCATGCGGGAGAGACCGACGCGCAAGCGGTTCTGGACGAGCTCGCCCACGGCGCGGACGCGGCGGTTGCCGAGATGGTCCACGTCGTCCGGATCCTCCTGAGTGATGTTCAGGCGGATGACTTCCTTGACGATGGTCACGATGTCCTCTTTCTTGAGGATGCGGGTCTCCGGCTTCTCGATCTCCGCCTCGGTCTGTGTGAGGCCGAAACGCTGGGCGAACTTGTAGCGGCCGACCTTGCCCAGGTCATAGCGGTCAAAGTTGAAGAACATCGAGTAGATGAGGGACTTGGCGTTGTCGGCCGTAGCCAGATCGCCCGGGCGGATGCGCTTGTAAACCTCGCGCAGGCCCTCGTCCATATCCTTGGCGGAATCCTTGTCGATGGTGTTCTGGATGTATTTGATGGACGGATGTTTGTCGACGTCGGTGAACAATCCGAGAATCTCCTCGTCAGTGCTGTAACCGAAAGCGCGCAAGAGCGACGTGACGGCCACTTTGCGCTTGCGATCGATCTTGACCCAGATGACGTTCGAGTTGTCCGTCTCCATCTCGAGCCAGGCGCCGCGGTTCGGAATGATCTTGGCGCCGAAATACTTGCGGCCGCGGTTGTTCTCGGTGGTGAAGAAGACGCCGGCGGAGCGGACGAGCTGCGAGACGACCACGCGCTCGATGCCGTTGATGATGAAAGTGCCGCGGTCGGTCATGATCGGAAAATCACCCAGGTAGATCTCCTGTTCCTTGGTCTCCGCGGTGCGCTTGTTGATGAGCCGGGCTTTGACGCGCAGCGGCGCCTCAAAAGTGAGGTTCTTGGCCTTGGTCACGACCTCCTCGAATTTCGGCTCGTCCAAATAGTAATCCAAAAAGTACAGCTCCAGGTCGCGGCCGATGAAATCCTTGACCGGCGAGACCTCCTCGAACAATTCCCGAATACCCTCTTTGAAAAGCCAGTCGTATGATTTCTTCTGGATCTCGATGAGATCCGGTTGCGGCATGGCGTCCACGATGTTCGTGAACATCTTGCGCACCTCGCTCTTCGGCCTCTGGCGTTTGAAGATCATAGGCAGTGCGATGGGTTACCTGGCTAATTTTTTCGAAATAATGTTTAAGAACCTGAGTTTGGAAACCGGACGCGCCGGCGGATCCTGACTTCCATTTTCAGGGCCTCAAATTTTCGACGGCAGTAAAAAAACACCCCCCTGCCAATTCTTTGGGCTTGAAATTGACTTCACGACAGGGGCGTTTATTGTTTCCGCTGGATCACGATTTTTTGTTGGCGAACATGGACTGTTCGACCGCGAATTTATTGGCCAGATTGCGCGGAATTGCGCGCCGACCAACCCCCAAAAAGGGTAGCGGTGTTCCGAATGAAGATAGCAAAGTTATGGCAATCCGTCAAGGCCAAGAGGCATAATTTTGTCAACTTGACAGATCGACCTGATAATAAATTAGGCTAAAAATGAATAAAATAAAGGCTTTACATATATAAATATCTGGTCCTGATTTATCCACAAGCTGAGTTTTATTTTTCGCCTCCACGACCATCACTGGTCTTTTGTCCAGCCAGAGCGATTTTTGATGCGTTTCCGTAATTTTTTCCGGCAACGGCGAGCTCCGGACAGTGTCAACGACGATTGACAAGAACGCCAAAATATGGTCTACTCAGCAGTCATCTGTTCTTTACAAAAGGTGACGCAACCATTATCAGGGGCAGGACGTTTTTGTCTCATCCCCAACCAAGGAGGAAGGCCATGAGCCGAGAGTCCAGCAACACCGGTCGGGGTGAAGGCACCGCGACCACCGAAACGTTCAAGTGCTGCACCGTGAACTGCGAGAACACCGGGACCGCCGAAAAGATGTTCAACGTCTCCCTCGACCCGGCCGCCGCCACCCGCGAGGAAATCCTCGCGAAGAAGGTGCGCTGCCAGGACTGCGCGGAAAAGATCTCCGCCGAGCGCGGCAAGCGTTTGCGCGAGCCCGGCTGCGGCGTCTACCCGCTCGTCCGGACCCTCGCGAAGCTGACGGGTCATGATCCCATCAGCGCCCAGCGGCTGGATACCATCCGGTGGGTCGAGGCCAAGAAGCAGGAGCGCGAAGCCGCCCGCCACGCAGCGGACCGCCAGCAGCGCATCGAGAATGCTCGCCTCAACCGCGAGGAGATCATCCGCCGCTACGCCCGGGACTACGTCCAGATGGCGTACAACGCCGACCTGGCGCAGTTCCCCGCCGCGAGACACAACGAGCACCACGACCAACTGGTCTGCGGACTGCCAGTCAACTGTTGTCGCCACGACCTTCCAGCCGACCGGTTCATCACCGTCTTCGGCGAGGTCGTCGGCATCTGTCGGCTGGCGGCCCAGGTGTTCCTTGAGACGTTCAAGGAATTGGATGACGGCAGCGAATCTGCGCGCCGCCTGCTTTCCACGCGCGACCCCGAATCCGCCGGACATTTCGCGGACGAGTGGGCCGGCGAAAACCAGGACGAGTAGCTTCCTGATGAGATGAGATAGGATGATCCGGCGGCGGTGCGACCGATCTTGGCCGCGCCGCCGCATCCACCCTCACCCAGCAAAGGCGGTCTTCATGTCATATCTGATGACAACCGGTCGCTTCCTGGTCCAGGCCATCATCGCTCTCGCTCTGCCGGGAGGGCTCGTCGTGGTCGGCGCCTGCCACTTGGTACGTCGCTACCGGAAGCGTCACCGCTAAAGAAAATCCCGCTTCGACAAAATGAGAACCCGCCTGATGGGTTCTCTTTTTTTGACGCGGCGACAAGATTGAACGTCGAAAAAAATAAAAGCCCGGGAAACCCGAGCTTTAACGAAAGCGTTGATTCGGACTCCGAGAGCGATCTCAAACATCCGCGCGAGGAGACTGATGGCGCTATTTGTCAGGCCGCGCGAAACCCAAGCAGTTCACGAGGATGATCAGCGAAGCGGCGATCACGCCGACTGCCAGACCGTAGCCAAGCGTTTTGTGCAGGATCAGGGGGTAACAAACCAGATTGCCAGCTAATGTCCCCAATACCAAAGGCCAATTAATCATGATTACCTCTCCTCTGTCGAAGTCGAAAGAAGGAACAGTGGGTACTTTAACCGGTGGCGTGCAAACGTCAAGTAAGGGAGAGACGGAGATACGGAGAGACGGAGTCACGTCGTTCGCGAGCGACGTGATGTGACGTGATCAAGGAATGATGAAGCACTCCAGCACTCCAGCACTACCCTTTTAACAACCCCTCGGGTATACTTAAAAACACATCCGAACCTTGCAGCCATCATCAAAAGTTCGCGGCCAAATCCGTCAGGAAGGCTGCGGATCCGGTTAAGCACGATCGGCATTGAGACCCGAATGCGGTCCGACACCGACGGTCTTTCCGCCCTTGTGGCGGATACTCATCAGGCGATCTTTCGCCAGCTGACATTGTCCAGAGGTCTCAGACCATTCTCCCCGTCTCGGGGAGCGATCTTTCATCATTCCCGTCTCGGCACGAATCGAACAGCTTTTTCTGGACTCGCAGCCTTCCGGGCGGATTTTGTTAACGTCCAAAATTTCCAAGCGCCGCCGCAGGCGGTGAGCAGGAAATTTTGTGACAGTTAACAACCCCTCACCGCGTCGCGCGACCGGGACGGAGGACGACGTGCGGGAAGCCGAATAAGGCGTTGCCGCGAGACCGATCTGTGGGCCGGCAAGCGCAAACTTCGGACGCGGTGATGGAGTAACGTCCAAAATTTCCAAGCAACACCAGTTGGCTGTGGCCCATGACCAACAGCTAATAGCCAATGGCTAATCGGACTGGCCCGCATTTTCTTAAAATGCTATCATTTTGAGGCCTAATGGAGCTTATAATGGCACCGACCCGACATTTCAGCTAACAAGCAAGCTCCGCCTCCTTATGTCCAAGAACAACCGCGCGAAAAAGAACGGTTCCAAACCCAAACGCCGCGAACCCAGCGCTCCGAAAATCAACCCGCTGGCCAAAAAAGAACTGGCCGCGCTCTTCCTGTTCGTCGTCTCTGTCATCTGCTTGTTGTCTTTCTTTGATCTCGCCGGCGCGGCTGGCCGTGGTATCGACTCTTTCTTCGCGGCGCTGTTCGGCATTGATAAATTCCTCATTCCCTTCGTCGTTCTCGGCCTCGCCGGCCGCATCGTTTTCCCGGAAAAATTCTCCTTCCGCCTGCCGACCTGGCTCGGACTCTTCCTGTTCGTGACCGGCTGGGGCGGACTCCTCGACGTGATCATGTTCCGCACCGTCGACGCCATCCTGATCGTCGACAACGTTTCGCGCGCCGGCGGTTTCGCCGGACTGCTCCTGGCCTACCCGCTGCTCGCGGTCGCCGGCTTCTGGGCCGCGCTGATCATCCTGGTCATGACCGTCATCATCGCGCTCGTACTCACTTTCAACGTCTCGTTGCACGAACTTTCCGCGAAACTCGCCGGCGTCCGCCATCTGTCCTGGCCCTGGCCTTTCGGACACCGGATCCCGGCCGACCCGGGCGCGCCAGCCATTGAACCGGCCGGAGAATTCAAGAAACGCCAGCTGAACCAGTCCGAAACGGACGGGGAAACCGCTGTCACTACTCCCCGCGAAGCCAAGTACGCCGAACCGCCGGTCAAACTCAGAAAAAAATATCCGCCGGTCGCCGTCCCGACCGACCTGCTGGAGAACCGTTTCGAAAAACCGACCGCCGGCGACATCAACGGCCGCCTGAACGTCATCAAAAAAACGCTGGAGAATTTCGGCATCCCCGTCGAGATGGGCGAATTCAGCGTCGGTCCGACCGTCACCCAGTTCACTCTGAAGCCGGCCGAGGGCATCAAACTGACGCGCATCACCTCGCTCTCGAACGACCTGGCGCTGTCCCTGGCCGCCCACCCGATCCGCATCGAAGCGCCGATCCCGGGCAAGTCGCTCGTCGGCATCGAAGTGCCGAACCAGACCGTCGCGGTCGTGGGTCTCCGCGAAGTCCTCGAATCCAATGCCTTCCAGACCCGCCGCACCAACCTGACCGTCTGTCTCGGCAAGGACGTCTCCGGCAAACCCTGGGTCGCGGACCTCGGCAAGATGCCGCACCTGCTCGTCGCCGGCGCCACGGGTTCGGGCAAGACCGTCTGTCTGAACTCCGTCATCCTCTCGCTCCTCTATCAGAACAGCCCCGACGACCTGCGGCTGATCCTCATCGATCCGAAGCGCGTCGAGATGCCGGTCTACAACGGCGTCCCACACCTACTCACACCAGCCATCACCGAAGTACCGAAGATCATCAACGCCCTCAAATGGTGCATCCGCGAAATGGACCGCCGCTTCGAACTCCTGTCGCAGAAAGGCTGCCGCGACATCGGCGCCTACAACTCTCGCGTCGATGAAAAAATGCCTTACATCGTGGTGCTCATCGACGAGCTCGCCGACCTCATGGTCGCTTCGGCCTCCGAGGTCGAAGCCTCGATCATCCGCCTGGCCCAGATGGCCCGCGCCGTGGGCATTCACCTGATCGTCGCCACGCAGCGCCCGTCGGTCGACGTCATCACCGGCCTCATCAAAGCGAACATCACGAGCCGCATCGCATTCTCCGTCGCTTCCGTGACCGACTCGCGCACCATCCTCGACACGGCCGGCGCCGAAAAACTCGTCGGCCGCGGCGACTCCCTCTTCCAGACCCCGGAACTCTCGAAACCGAAACGCATCCAGTGCTGCTATGTGAGCGACTCCGACACGCGGCGCGTCGTGGATTTCCTGATCTCCAAACTCGAGGAGCCGGCCGATTACGACGACACCGTGACGGCCAAGCCCGGCCACGGCGGTCCGAACGGCAACGGCGGCATGGATTTCGGCTATAACAACGACGGAGACGACGAATTATTGGACGAAGCCAAGGAAACCGTGGTCAAAGCCGGCAAAGCCTCGGCCTCTTATCTCCAGCGCCGCCTGAAGATCGGCTACGCTCGCGCCGCCCGACTCTTGGATTTGCTCGAAGAAAGGGGTATCATTGGCCCTGGAGACGGCGCGAAGCCGCGCCAAGTGCTCGTGACCCCGATCAACGATGTTGACGGCGTCCATGTCATTGATCCGGAGGATAAGGAGGAAACCTCCGCTGAAGCTGATGAAGACGACCAAAGCGAACAATCCTGAACGCTCCGGATCCGCTGCTGGCTGCAAGATCGCCGACTCCGTCGGTGCTTTGCTGAAGAAAGCGCGGACCGATCTTGGCTGTTCCCGGCGCGAAGCCGCGACGCGGATGAAGATCCCCGAGCGCTATATCGCGTTCTTCGAGGACGGCGCTTACGACAAGATGCCGGAGGACATCTATTCGAAGATCTACCTGAAAGTTTATTGTAAGTTCCTCGGACTCGACTCGCCGACGATGGTGAACCTCTATCGTCAGGAACGCTCGCGCTACGTCGCGGGACAGAAAAGCGTCGCCGAACCCGCGACCCGGCATCCGGCCCGGGCCGTGCCGGCCAGCGCGCTCGTCACGACGCCGCATCTTTTGCGCAATATCTTCCTGGGCTTGCTCGCCGCCAGCCTGCTCGTTTATCTCGGCTGGGCCGTCCAGAATATCGTCGCCGCGCCGGCCATCAGCCTGTCTTCGCCGACGGAAGGACTCATGACCTCGGACTCCGAAATCTGGGTCGAGGGCCGCACTGAACGCGAGATCACGCTGCGCATCAACGGCAAATACGTCGCCCCGGATGACAACGGCAATTTCCGCGACAAGCTGACGCTCCAGGATGGCTGGAACGAGATCCGCGTCGTCGGCGCCAAGAAACACAGCAAGGAAGCGGTGATCACGCGGCGCGTCTTCGTCAGCACGCCGGCCGAAGCGCTGGTCCAACCGACCGAGCAACTCACGGCCGATCTGCGCTGAGACCGCGGATACATAGATATAGAGAGTGCGGGAGTGAAGGAGTGCGGGAGCGCAGAACATCTGACCCCAGGTCAGATTTTTTCATTGTTGACACCACGTCCGTGCCGAGTAAGATGAGGATACTTCGCCCTTTCTTTGACCAGAGGAGAAAAAATGGCGCGCAAAACCAACGAAACGTACACTGTGAAAGCCGCTTCACCACTGCTCCGTCCAGGCCTGACGATCTCCACTAAAGTCAGCAAACAGTATCTCGTGCCGACCCTGATTGAACTTTTGGACAAAATCCGGGAGTTCAATCTATCGCAGGACCCGAAAGAGGGTCAGAAATAGGACGGTCCGACCAGCTGCCCGGCTTAAATAGCCGGGTTTTTTAATGGGCAAATATTTATTTTTTATGGTCGCTGACGGCTATTGGCCATTAGCTATCAACCAATTATCCACACCCTCCCCCTTGCCTACCGAACAAAAACCGAACATAATTAGATTAGGTGCTAGTTGCTAGGTTTTAGGGGAGCGAACCAGCTCCCTCAACCTAGAACCTACAAACTAAAACCTACAACCTAAAAACTTGACTCATTCCGTGTTAATATCTATCTTGTCCCCGTTAATTTATCCGTCCCGAACCCACGCCCGGGACCGAATTGACCATTTATGACTGCCAAAGAAAACAAGACCGGCAAAGAAAGATCCGCGGCCAGGGATGACGGCCGGGCCAAAGCCGTCGGCGCGGCCATCGATCAGATCAAGCAGCGCTTCGGCGAAGGTTCGATCATGAAGCTGGGCGACGCCAAACTCACCGACGTTGACGCCGTCTCGACCGGCTGCCTCTCGCTCGACCTGGCGCTCGGCATCGGCGGACTGCCGCGCGGCCGCATCATCGAGATCTACGGACCGGAATCATCGGGCAAGACCACGCTCGCTCAGCACGTCGTCGCCGAGGTCCAGAAGCTCGGCGGCACCGCCGCTTTCGTCGACGCCGAACACGCGCTCGACCCGGCCTACGCTTCGAAGATCGGCGTGAAGATCGATGACCTGCTGATCTCCCAGCCGGACACCGGCGAACAGGCGCTCGAGATCGTCGAGACACTCGTCCGCTCCGGCGCCGTGGACGTCGTCGTCGTGGACTCGGTCGCCGCGCTCGTGCCGAAAGCCGAGATCGAGGGCGAGATGGGCGATCAGCACATGGGCCTTCAGGCCCGGCTCATGAGCCAGGCGCTCCGCAAACTCGCCGGCATCGTGTCGAAGACCAACACCATCGTCATCTTCATCAACCAAATCCGCATGAAGATCGGCATCGTCTTCGGCAACCCGGAGACCACGACCGGCGGCAACGCGCTCAAGTTCTATTCCTCGGTGCGCATCGAGGTGCGCCGCTCGGCCCAGATCAAACAGAATGAGAAGGTCATCGGCAACCAGGTCTCGGTCAAGATCGCCAAGAACAAGGTCGCGCCGCCTTTCCGCACCTGCAAGTTCGACATCATGTACAACGAAGGCATCTCCGTGTCCGGCGACCTCGTTGACCTCGGCGTCGAGACTGGCGTGCTGGCCAAATCCGGCAATTCCTACGCTTTCGAAGACGTGAAGCTGGGCGTCGGACGCGAGAACGCCAAGGCTTTCCTGAAAGCCGATCCGAAACTGCTCAAGAAGCTGCGCCAGACCATTTGGGACAAGGCGCAGGAAGCCGAAAAGACCAAGGCAGCCGCTCCGGCGGAGATGCCGGACGAGGAAGCTGAACCCAAGGCTTAGCCCGAACGATCCCCGGACGCAAAAGAAGGCCGCCAATGCGGCCTTCTTTTATATATCTGGATCCCGGCTCGCGCTGCGCTCGGCCGGGATGACAGTATCTAAAAATGGGCGCTTACGCGCCCACTGATAATTCGGTGTGTCACTTCGCGCGCTCTTACCCGTCAGGCGAGCGGAACAGCCAGCCTCTTTAAATGTGCAGATCAAAAACGCCTCCGGCTTGCGCCGAGGCGTCTTGCATGTCCTACTACCGCCTGACTGGGTCTCGCGCGCCTAATGAACCGGCTGTTTTATTTGGCACGCTCGACGTACTCACCGTTCTCGGTGTTCACGACCACGAACTCGTCCTGCTGGACGAACAGCGGCACCTGAATCTTCATCCCGGTCTCCAGCGTCGCTTCCTTGGTCACGCGGCCGGAAGCCGTATCGCCTTTGACGGCCGGCATGGACTCGACCACTTTGAAAGTCAGTTTCTTCGGCAGATCAACGGACAGCGGCAGACCCTGATAAAGCAGGACGCTGACCTCCTGCCCCTCTTTCAGATACTGCCCTTTCTCGGACAGAAGCTCGGCCGAGATTGCCTGCTGTTCGAAACTGGCGTTGTCCATGAAATAATAATTGTTGGCGTCCTTGTACAGATACTGCATCGTCGCCCGGTCGAGCTCGACGACCTCCACGGATTCGCTGACCTTGAAGGTGTTCTCCATCGTCTTGCCGGTCTGCACGTTCTTCAGTTTGGCGCGCACGAAAGCACTGCCCTTGCCGGGGTTGACGTGCTGGGCGTCGGTGACGACGTGCACGGCGTCCTTGAACATGATGAAAGTCTCCTTCTTGAGCGCTGTAGTGTCAGCCATAGTGGCGTTGAGCTAGTGGCCATGAGCTGGTCGCTGACGGCCGTATTTTTGCTAATTTCCGAACAGGTCGGAGGCGGGAAAAAAGAGGACGTCTCGGATATCCTTGGCGTCCGTGAGCAACATTACCAGACGATCAAGGCCAAAAGCAATACCCGCGCTGGGCGGCATCCGCCCGACCGCCTCCAGGAACTGTTCATCGAGCTCCAGGACCGGCTTGCCGAGCTGGCGCCGCAATTCCTGCTCTTCGACCAGGCGTTGCCGCTGTTCAGCGGCGTCATTCAATTCCGAAAAGGCGTTACCGAGCTCGATGCCGAGGCAGTAAGCCTCGAAACGCTCGGCGTAGCGTCCATCGCCGGGTTTCAGGCGGGCCAGCGCGGCCATGGAACGCGGATAGTCGTATAGGATGACCGGTTTGGCTGTCGCGCCGGGCGTCTCCGGCTGCCCCAGTTTCGGTTCGATGTCCCGCAAAAACAATTTGAAGAAAACATCATCGAACGTATCGGTCCCGTCGATGGTGCAGCCGCGACCGGCGACTTCGCTCCGGAACCACTCCGGATCATCAATGCCTCGCCCCAGATCCAGGGAACAATAATGGTCAAAAGCCTCGGCTACGGAAAGCCTGGTCCAGGCCGGAGCCAGCTCCACGACCTGTCCCTGATAGTTCAACGCGGTCTGACCGACGACCTTGAGCGCCGCCTCGGCGACCAATTCCTCGGTGTCGCGCATGAGCGCGCGGTAATCGTCATGAGCGCGATACCACTCGATCAGGCTGAACTCGGGATTGTGCGTGCCACCCCAGGGTTCGCCGTTCCGGAACGACCGGGTGATCTCGAAGATCTTCGGCAGGCCGGCCGCGAGCAATTTCTTGAGCGAGTACTCCGGCGACGTGATCAGATAACCGGCCCGCGTACCGCCGCGCTCGTCGGCGAGTCCGGTCGCGAACGGTTCCAGGTGCGGCTCCATGCCGGGATGCGCCACCAGGATCGGCGTCTCGACCTCGAGAAAACCGCGGCTGGCGAAAAAATCACGCACCGCTTTCATGATGGCGGAACGCTGAAGCATCCGACCGCGGTAAACCGCGTCCGAGCCGAGACGCCGCCAGTTTGGAGTTGAGGTGGTCATGGTTCTCCACAAAACCCCGTCCGATTGGACGGGGTTTTAGGGTCATTGCGAGGCCGAAGGCCGAAGCAATCCCGTCGGTTGCCAGGCGGAGATCCCTCAGGCCTAAGCCCTCGGGATGATCCGCCCCGGACGGATCATTTAACCAGGAACGGGATCAGCGCCATCTGCCGCGCCCGCTTGATCGCCTGGGCGAGCATGCGCTGATGCTTGGCGCAGACGCCGCTGCGGCGGCGCGGCACGATCTTGCCGTAAGACGACAGGAACCGCTTCATGCCGTTGATATTCTTGTAGTCGATGGCCATGACGCCGTGAATGCAGAACACGCAATGGCGCTGCTGGTTCATCAGGCCGGACTTCTTTTGATTCGATCTCATCATAAGGGTCTAAAAGGGAATGTCTTCAACCTTGATCTCGTCGTCTCCGCCGGTCTGCACTGCCGCGGCCGGAACCTTCTCCTGGCGGGGAGCCGCCGAGGTCTGGCCGTTGCCGCGATCCAACATGATGACATTGTCAGCCACGATCTCCGTCCGGTTGCGCTTCTGGCCGTCCTGGCCGGTCCACTCGCGGGTCTGCAAACGACCCTCGACGTAAACCTTGCGCCCCTTGGTGAGATATTGCCCGCAGATCTCCGCGAGCTTGCTCCAGGCGACGATGTTGTGGAATTCCGCCTTCTCCTGGCGCTGGCCGGACGCGTCGGTCCAGGAATGATTCGTAGCCACGCCGAAAGAAGCGACGTTCTGGCCGTTGGTGGTGGTCCTGATTTCGGGGTCCCTGGTCAGATTGCCGATGATCATGGCCCGATTGAGATTCATGCTCATATTTGGGTGAGTTCATCCGGCGCGCGGCGCGGCGATCGTGGGGGTCGCCTGGTCCGCTGGTCGGCTGGTTAGCCCGTTTAGAGGATGTCGTCGGTCAGGATCTGCTCCAGTTTCTTATCCAGTTCGGCGATGCTCATCTTGTCCTTGGCCGGCTGTTGCTGCTGGATGGTGGCGGGCTGGGACGCAACCTGGCCCTGTGGCCGCCCTTCGTAGCGCTCATGCCGCGGTTCTTCCTCGATGAGCGACGGGATCTTGGTGATATGCGGATCGCGGACTATGATCAAGTGGCGCAAGATGTCGGTCGACATGCGCAAAAGCTCGTTGAGTTTGATCGTCACCGCCGGTTCGGCTTCGTAGAAGAACAGGACGTAATTCCCGTTGCGGGCGTTCTTGATCGGATACGCGAGCTTGCGCCGACCGAGATCGTGAGTCTCCTTGATCGTGCCTCCAGCCGAGGTCACGATGCCAGCCACCTTGTCGGAAAGCTGCTTCAGCTCCTCCTCGGTGTACTTTGCCGGGATGATGAATAAAAGTTCGTACTGCTCCATAATCTTTGGCCCTACTCGCGCGGTTTTGGACCGCTCATTCGCGGTTCCTGCCGTCGCGGATCAGTCAGACTTGACAGACCTTGGAAATAAGGCTTAACTGCGCCTTAATCAGCGCGTTGGCCTAGATTAACACAGATATCCCCAAGATGGCAAGACGGGACGAAGTTGCGGAGTCATGGAGTTACGGAGATGCGAAGTCAGAACTATTATATTCTCCCTGACTCCGTCTCTTTCTTACTCCCCTACTCCCTGCTAAGATGCTCACATGCGCTACTTCTTCATATTAGGACTGCACCCCGCGCTCTCGTTCGCCGAGATCTCGGCCGTGCTCGCGGACAACAGATTCGAGATCAAAGACCTCCTGGAGGCCGCGATTGTGATTGAGACCGAAAAAGAACTCGACCTGCCGGCGCTCATGAGACGGCTGGGCGGCACGATCAAAGCCGGCCGCATCATCGACGGACCAGCCAAACTCACGGACGACGAGGTTCTCGCCAAAGCCGCCGACCACCTGCTCACCGCGCACGGCGATGATTCGCGCCCAGTCTTCGGTTTCAGCGCCTACACCGCTTTAGGCGTCGAAGGCGTACGCAGTCTGGCGAAGAAGATCATCGTCCGCGGCATGGAGACCAAAAAAATTCTCCGGGAGCAGGACCGCGCTTCGCGCTGGGTGCGTCCGCAGACCGGACTCACACTGAGCTCGGTCGTCGTGACCAAGAACAAACTCATCGAAGAGGGAGCCGAGTTTGTGGTCCTGATCGACCGCAACAGCCTCGTGAGCCTCGCAGTCACCGAAGCCGTCCAACCTTTCGAAGAATTCTCCCGCGCCGATTACGGCCGTCCGGCCCGCGATACCCATCAGGGCATGCTACCGCCGAAACTCGCCCGCATGATGATCAACCTGGCCGGCGTCGGCACAGATGCCGTCATCATCGATCCATTCTGCGGCTCGGGAACCGTGCTCACCGAAGCGATCCAGATGGGTTTCCAGGATGTCGTCGGCAGCGACCTGAATCCGACGGCGGTCAAAAGCACCGAACAGAATATCACCTGGCTGAAGGAACACGGCAGCGCGCCGAAAACGGTCCGGCTTTTCGCCTCGGACGCCAGGCATATCGGCCAGCATCTGGAACCGGCGAGCATCGATGCTGTCGTGGCCGAAACTTTCCTCGGTTCGCCGCGCCACGGCCGGGAAAAACGCTCCGAGCTGCAGAAGACGCTGTCCGATCTGAGCCGCCTGTATTATGAATCGCTCGGCGCCTGGCGCCGGCTGCTGAAACCCGGCGCCGCGGTCGTCTTGGCGCTGCCGGTCTACGTGCTGGGTCCTGAACGGCACGGGTTGAAAGCCGATGAATTCGTGAAACTGGGCTATGCCATCGAGCCGCTGCTCAAGAGCGACGCGCTGGTCAAACTGGATGTCAAAGAGACCAAGAACCGCGGCCTGGTCTACGGCCGGGCCGACCAATTGGTCTGGCGGGAGATCATTCGCCTGCGTTGGAACGGCGACCCAGCGGCCAAATAAAATGAGATCAAAAACGGCCAGGTCTCGGACCCGGTCGTTTTTAATTTGATGCGTAATTTTTAGATCAGACTCCGACGCGGAAGTTGCAGACGTCACCCTCCTGCATGACGTAATCCTTGCCCTCGATGCGCAGCTTGCCCTTTTCCCGCGCCCCGGACTCGCCCAATTCCACGAAGTCCTTCCAGTTGATGATCTCCGCGCGGATGAACGCTTTCTCGAAATCGGTGTGGATGACGCCCGCGGCCTGCGGCGCCTTGGCCCCCTTGCGGATGGTCCAAGCACGGGTCTCGTCGACGCCGGTCGTGAGAAAGGTCATGAGGCCGAGGATGGAATAGCTGCTCTTGATCAGCTGATCAAGTCCGGTCATCGAAAGCCCGAGCGCGGACAGATATTCCTGGACCTCTGCCGGCGGCAGCGACGCCAGCTCCTCTTCCAATTTTACGCACAGCGGGACCTGCGCTTCCGGAGGCAGATCAGGAACGGAGTACCCGGTCTTGAGCTGATCCTCATCGACGTTGAAAACGTACAGCAGCGGCTTCAGCGTCAGTAGTTGAAGATCTTTGACCGATTTCAATTCATCTTCGTTCAGCTCAGCTTCCCGCGCACCGCAGCCGACGGTCAAAAGCGCGTGAATCTTCTCCACGGCCTCGAGCGTGATCTTGAGCTGGCGATCCACTCCGCCCTTGGCCTGGTTCCGGAGCCCTTCGAGACGTTTGTCGATGGTGGCCAGATCGGCGTAAGCGAGTTCCAGATTGATGGTCTCGATATCCGACTGCGGGTCGATCTTACCGGCGACGTGGACGATGTCCTTGTTCTCGAAAGCGCGGACGACCTCGACGATAGCGTCGACCTCGCGGATGTGCGACAAGAACTTGTTGCCCAACCCCTCGCCCTTATGCGCGCCGGCGACCAGGCCGGCGATATCGACGAACTCGACCGCGGCTGGAACGATCCGCTCGGACTTCGAAACCTTGGCGAGCGCCGCGAGACGCTCATCAGGCACGGCGACGATGCCGACATTCGGCTCGATGGTGCAGAAAGGATAGTTCGCGCAATCGACCTGTTTCTTCGTAATGGCCTTGAACAGAGTGGACTTGCCGACGTTCGGCAGACCGACGATTCCAACTTTGAGTGACATATCAATATTGATAAAGCCCGCCCATTATCCGGTTTTATGGCTGAATCGTCAACCGACCGATGACCGCACCGGAACCGCAGAAGATCGGACTTGATTTGTTTACACCTATCATGATACACAAGGAACGGAGGTGGGCGATGGACCACAAACAAGAACTTCTTGTCGCGTACCGCGCACTTGCTGCGGAGCGCAACATGTTGGCGGGCGATCCGAAGACCTGGGCCCCTGAAGCAGAGCATCTGGCGACGCTTCTACCTGCTGGCAGTAGTGTCGTGGACATCGGATGCGGTGCTGGCCGCGATGCACTGCTCCTGGCTGGGATGGGCTACCAGTATATCGGCGTGGATCTTTCCGAACCGATGCTGGAACAAGCCCGTAGACTAGCACCTGGCCAGCGGTTCATCCCTGGCGACATGTACGCGTTGCCGATGGGAGACGCTTCGTTCGACGGCTTCTGGGCGGCCGCTTCACTACTTCACATTCCCAAAGCAGAGATGGCGCGAGTGCTGACCGAAATCAGGCGCGTCATCAAGCCTGGCGGTGTCGGCTTCATTGCCGTGAAAGAAGGAGTCGGGGAGAAGGTGGTTTCCGGACCCAAGCCCGGAAGCGATCGGTTCTTCTCCTTCTGGCAAGAAGATGAACTAGCAGCGACTCTTGCCGCCAATCGCTTCTCGGTGTTGAGCAAGAACCGCCGCAAGTTATTCCCCGAAGACAAGACTGTGTGGGTTCTCCAGTTCGTGCGAGCGGTCTAGACGCTAGCAGGCGGCCATTACTGGCCGCCTTTTTATTTTTTCTTGGGTAAGTATCACTTTTGCCACCAAACATGGCCATCATCGGACTGATTTATTGACACCTTCGGAGATATCCGGTATTTTTATCTGCGCCGCTAGCCATCAGCATTGCTTTGGCTGGCCGCAACAAAATAAGGGCCGCTAGCTCATCTGGTAGAGCGTCCCGCGGCATCGCGGGAAGGTGAAGGGTTCACAATATAACGATCACGGGCCGCTAGCTCATCTGGTAGAGCGCTTCCATGGCATGGAAGAGGTGAAGGGTTCGATTCCCTTGCGGTCCACCATCAGGCCCCGAGCTCATGCTCGGGGCTTTATGATATAAACAAGGGAATCGAAGGGCGCGAGAGCCCCGCAACATTGCGGGGCGGTGCGGAGCGGCCGGGCCCGAGTCGGAGCGAGGGGATTCCCTTGCGGTCCACCAATAAAAGTCTCTCTGAAAAGAGGGATTTTTATTTTGTATAGAATACGTTTGTCTACTGTATAGGGGACGCACATGAAATAAATCTTAGCTCAATCAAGCGGAGCCGCGAACATCCCGGGACAGTCCCCAGCCTATCATCAAAACGCCGCCCCCGGCAGGGGCGGCGTTCCAATTCTGTTCTAACGCGCCTTGACTCCAGGCTCGTTCGGATTTCTGACCGGCTGATCGACCGGCAGCGGCAATTGATCCGGGGCCGGAGCCGGAGCGGTCTTCTTGGCAAGCAGATCCTCCAACTTTTTCTTCACGACCTCTGTATTCGGATTCAACTCGTCAACCTTCTTGATCTGTTCGATAGCCTTGTCGATCTCGCCTTTCTCCTCATACATCACCGCCAGATACCAGCGGGCGTTCGAGTAATTCGGCGAGAGCTTGACCACGGCTTCAAGCAGAGCGATACCATCGTCTTTGCGATTGTCGCGATAATAGAGCAGCGCGAGCTGAAGGCCGACGCCGACATCCTGATTGTTGAGCGCCAAGGTCTCCTCCATCTTGGTGATAGCTTCCTTGAGTTTGCCCTGGCGGTCGAGCGTCAGAGCCAGCTGGAACCTGGCCGCGGCGTAATCAGACTTCAATTCAATGGCCTTGTTGAAATTGTCGACGGCTTTATTCAGAAGCTCTTCCACCTTGGCCTGAGCCTCTTTCTTCTTAGTCTCATCCTTGTCCTGAATCCCCCGGCTCGCGACATCGGCCTGATAGACGTAGATCTTGCCTAACTCGGTGTAGGAAGAAGGATTGGCCGGTTCGAGCTCGATCGCCTTCTCGTAAGCCTTCACGGCCCATTCGTCAGCTCCCTGAGTGACGCCGAACAGATTCTGATAGATGGTGGCGAGGACGGACCAATTAGCCACGTTCTCCGGATTCATTTCCGTGGCGCGCTTGGCGACATTAATCGCGTCGGCAGAAAGAGCCGCGACGAGCCGCAATTTATCCTGCCGAACCTGCTCAACGCGCGTCTTGTAAGCATCATCGGTCTCGCCCTCGTCTTTCTTGATCTCG
>JBAYFM010000008.1 GCA_041667185.1 Patescibacteria group bacterium
GCACCTCGATGTCGGCTCATCGCATCCTGGGGCTGGAGAAGGTCCCAAGGGTTTGGCTGTTCGCCAATTAAAGCGGTACGTGAGCTGGGTTCAGAACGTCGTGAGACAGTTCGGTCTCCTATCCACTGCTGGCGTAGAAATTTGAGGATACGCTTCTCTAGTACGAGAGGACCGAGAAGCACGAACCTCTTGTGTATCAGTTGTCCCGCCAGGGGCATTGCTGAGTAGCAACGTTCGGCGAAGATAAGCGCTGAAAGCATATAAGCGCGAAGCTTCATCCAAGATTAGATTTCATAGGCTCCAGAGAGACTATCTGGTCGATAGGCGGCAGATGTAAGGCCCGCAAGGGTTTGAGTCGAGCCGTACTAATAAGCCATCGCTCAATCACCACTGAAGCACGAAGACGTTCTTCTTTCGAAAACTTGCTGATCCAATTCTCTGCATCCAAAAGCGCAGAGTTCTGGTGACACATCCTCGCTGGTCACACCCGTTCCCATCCCGAACACGGAAGTTAAGCAGCGTAGGGCCGATGATACTTGGACCCAACCCGGTCCTGGGAAAGTAGGTGGTCGCCGGAACCCTGCGCTTTTTTATTTGCGCGAAAATTGGTGAGACCAGAGGCATCACTTCAGCCGTCCTTTATGAGACTTGCCACCATCATTTTGTTTATAATACGGAAGGTGGAACCCCGCGCTTTTTTTGTATTTCCGGCAATTCATCCCCGCTGGTTTTGTTGCGGGGCCCCCGCCGCTCTCTCGCCGTACGTCGAGTACGGCTCGGTCGCGGTGTTCACCGCGCCTCGCCAGCGGGGCGACTTGCCGGAAATACCGCCCACTCTTCACGTCTTCTACTGATCCAGTAGATTGAATATCGAAAGGTCTTTTTTGGGACCGACCGAAGCTCTAAGGCTCGCGGCGATTAAAAACTGAGCGGGCAGGATTGACATTTTCGGTTAAATGTGCTAATCTGCGTATCGTTGATCCTTCGGGATCGTGTTTGTCCTTGTTTTGCGGGGGTGCCATCTTGGCACCCCCCCCCTCTTCATTATTATAAGGTTGATGATCCGCCCAGCGCGGGCTTTTTTATTTCCAGCATTTTTGTTAGATTGACTCCAGAGGAAAGGTCTTTTTTGGGACCGGCCGAAGCCCTAAGGCTCGCGGCGATTAAAACAGGAGACAGCCTATGCCCGAGATCCGCGTGCCTGGTTGGGTCAAGGATTTTCCCGAGGAGATCATCGAAGAGGAGAAGCGCAAGGAGGAGGAACGTCGCCGGCGCGAGAACGAGCGTCCGTACGCGCCGCCGCCCGAGCCGCCGTCGCCGCCGGACGACGAGCCGCGCCGGGACGATGCCGACACCGAACGCGGCGTCGTGCATATCCAGCTTTGACGGCTTGACCGTCAGGAGCCAACCGATAGGTTGGCTTTTTTGTAGACGTCCAAGGTGACGGATTATCGCCTTATTCTTGTCATCTGTAGGAGAAAAGTTGACACTGTGGTATATTTTCCGCATATGGAAATACCGCATATCTTGCATCAGCTCGGCTTCAATGATAAAGAAGTGCGCGTGTATCTAGCGCTTCTTTCCGGCGGTCCGTCATCGGTCCGCAAGCTCGCGACCGATACCAATACCAACCGCGGGACCGTCTATGACATCCTCAAGGAATTGCAGCGCCAGGGTCTGATCGGATTTTTCCAAAAGCACAAGAAGCAGTACTTCATGGCCGAGGATCCGGAGAAGCTGGCCGAGGTCGTGGAGCGGCGCGAACAGTCGATCTCCGAGCTGCGCCGCCAGCTGGCCGAGGGTCTGCCGGAACTCCGATCCATGTACGTGCATGGCGGCATGAAACCGGTGGCCAAGTATTACGAGGGGGCCAAGGGCGTGAACATCATCCTGCGTGACGTGCTGCAGACCATGTCCGAACAGTCGGACAAGCTGTATCGGGTCTACTCGTCGCTCTCGCTCCGCGAATTCCTTTACAAGGATTTTCCCCAGTTCACCAAGGAGCGCATCGCGCGGCAGCTGCGCGTCCGCGTCATCGCCATCGGTCCAGGCGGCGAAGAGCAGCCGTTGGCCGAGCGGCGCTGGTTGTCCGTGAAAGAGGGCGCGCCGACGTATTCCATCATCTTCGGCGATAAGGTGGCTTTCTTTTCCCGCGGCCAGAACGACCTGCCGCACGGCGTGATCATCGAGGATGCGAACCTCGCGGTCACGGAACGTCTGATTTTCGATCATCTTTGGGATTCTCTTCCCGCCTGACCTATATGAAATCCATCGTGACCATCGGCGGCGGCACCGGACAATTCACCCTGCTCACCGGCCTCAAAAAATATCCCGTTCATCTCACGGCCATTGTTTCCATGGCGGACGACGGCGGGTCCACCGGCGCCTTGCGCGACGAACTCGGCGTTCTGCCGCCCGGCGACATCCGGCAGTGCCTCGTGGCGCTCTCCGAATCCGGCGTCATCATGCGCGACTTGTTCAATTACCGTTTCGACCAGGGCGCGATCAAGGGGCATAATTTCGGCAATCTGTTCCTGTCGGCGCTCGAAAAGATCACCGGCAGCTTCGAGGAGGCGGTCCGGGTGGCGGGCCTCGTGCTCGCGGTCCGCGGCGAGGTCATCCCGGTGACGACTAGGAACGTCAACCTGGTCTGCGGCGGCGGGCCGAGCCGGGTCTGCGGCGAGGACGCGATCAATTCCATCGCCGTCGAAGACAAACAGACGCTGCGTCTCGAACCCGAGGCTTATGCCAATCCCAAAGCCGCGAGCGCCATCGAATCGGCCGATTGTATCGTCATCGGTCCGGGCAATCTCTACTGCAGCATCGTGCCGAATCTGCTCGTCAAAGGCATCCCCGAGGCGATCCGCCGGTCGCCGGCGGTCGTGGTCTATAACTGTAATCTGATGAACAAGGCTGGACATACCGACGGCTACACGGTCGGCGATCACGTCGCCGAAGTGGAGCGGTTCATCGGCAAGGGGCGGGTCAACTTCGTGACTTTCAATAATCGGATGCCGGAACCGCATCTCCTGGATCGTTATGGCGAGGAGGGCAAGTCGCTCGTGGCCGTCGCCAGTGATGATGAGGATTTTTCCGAGGTGGCCTTCCGACCCCTGCCGGCCGATCTCATCAGTTCGCGCATCTATGCCCAGAAACCCGGCGATCCGCTCCAGCGGACGCTCATCCGGCATGACCCGGATGTTCTGGCCGCGGTCATCATCCAGAATTGTCTGGGCGGGATCTAGCATTTAGCCGATAGCCGTTAGCTATTGGCCATTAGCTGTCGGCCGTTGTACACTTTTTGCGTTATGAAAATAGTGTTTGATCTCGACTATACCCTGCTCGATACCGCGAAATTCAAGGAGGCCTTGGCCGAGGCTTATACCTCCCAGGGCGTGAGCCGCGAGCGGTACGAGGAAACTTATCGAGCCGTCGTCAAACGCGAGGGCAAGGTTTACGATTACGATCCCGAGGTGCAATTAAAGATGCTCGGCGCTGATCTTGGCGGACCGGAGGCTGTCGCCGAGGTCCGACGCCGGATCGGCGACGTGCTGGCTTCGACGGAAAAATATCTGTATCCCGGATCGCGGGAACTGCTGGCCGAACTCCGGCGGCATGGCGGCAAGCTGGCGCTCATGACGCTCGGCAACGAGAAGTGGCAGCGCGCCAAGATCGAGCACTCCGGCCTCGCCGACCTGTTTGACGAGGTGGTGGCGACGGAAGACAAGAAAGTCGGCGTCGTGCGGTCGCTCGCCGAGGGCGGCGAACCGGTCATCGTCGTGAACGACAATGGCGCGGAGATGCGGGAGATGATGGCGGTCGCTCCGGAATTCAAGTACGTCCTCAAATGCGGGCCGAAGTCCGTGCCGGAGGATCTGAAATTGCCGGAGGGCAAGGATATCGCCGGAGTAGCTTCCGCACTTGCCGCCGAGACCGGCTGGGAGATCGATCTGGAGCGCCGGGCCGAGAATACGCCGGAGAGCGCCGAAGAGTTCGGTGTCCCGGGCGACGGCGAGGTTTCGGCCGAGCGGCGGAGCGTGATCAAATTTTAGAATGCAGCAGGCGTTACATAGCTGATCTCCACCCCGCAAAGCGGCTGCGCCGCTCGCGGGATGTCGATGTTTTATGAGATATATTGCGGATCTCCACCCCGCAAAGCGGCTGCGCCGCTCACGGGGTTCCGGTATCTTATGCGTTACATAGCGGATCTCCACATTCATTCGAAATATTCCCGCGCTTGCTCGCGGAATTTGACGTTCTCGAATTTGGCTGCCTGGGGTTCGGCCAAAGGCATCGATATCCTGGCCACCGCCGATTTCACGCATCCGAAATGGCTCGCGGAGATCGAGGAAAAATTGGAACCGGCCGAGGAAGGCTTGTTCAGGATTAAGGCTAAATATGCGGCGGAAGACGGCGATTCGGCGTATGAGGCCGCTCCGCGCGCCTTGGCCGGCCGGCCGGTCAGGTTTTTCCTGTCGACCGAGGTCGCCTGCATCTATAAACAGGGCGGCCGGACGCGACGGCTGCACCTGGTTCTGTGTTGTCCGGATCTGGCCGCGGTCAAAAAACTGAACGCCAAGCTGGAAGCGCTGGAATGCAATCTCAGGTCCGACGGCCGTCCGATCCTGGGACTCTCGGCCAAGGAACTTCTGAAAATTTTATTGGAAGCCGACCCGCGGAGCCTGATGATCCCGGCGCATGCCTGGACGCCATGGTTCTCGGTCTTCGGTTCGCAGTCCGGGTTCGATTCGCTCGAGGAATGTTTCGAAGAACTGACGCCGGAGATCCACGCCGTCGAGACCGGCCTGTCGTCCGATCCGCCGATGAATTGGCGGCTCTCGAAATTGGATGGCGTCATGCTGGTCTCCAATTCCGACGCCCACGGTTTCAAGAATCTGGGTCGCGAGGCCAATGTCTTTGACTTGTCCGCGCCGAGCTATCGGGCGATCGCCGATATTTTTCGCCAGCGCGACCGCAAGAAATTCCTCCACACCATCGAGTTCTTTCCAGAAGAGGGGAAATATCATGTCGACGGCCATCGGGCCTGCGATTTTTTCTGCGAGCCGGCGGAAACGCGGAAGCGCAAGGGTCTGTGTCCGAAGTGCGGTAAGGAATTGACGCGCGGCGTTCTGGGCCGGGTCGAAGTCCTGGCCGACCGTCCGGACGGCGTCAGGCCGGCATCCGCCGTTGATTTTCGGCGCATCGTGCCGCTCGAAGAAGTCGTCGCCAGCGTGCTGGACAAAGGCAAGGGGACCAAAGCCGTGATCGCGCTGTGGCGCAAACTCGTCTCCGAGATCGGACCGGAATTCGACGTGTTGCTTGATGCTGATCTTAAGACCATCGAACGGGTCGGCGGCGCCAGAGTGGCCGAGGCCATGCAGCGAATGCGCCGGGGCGAGCTGGTCATCCGTCCGGGTTACGACGGCGTCTTCGGCGAGGTCAGAATCTTCGAGGATCAGAAGACCGGGTCGAACCAGCAGAGCAGGTTGTTGATCTGACGATCCGGACAAACGAAAACGTCCGCATCTTTTTGTGCGGACGCCTTCGTATTTTTGAGAAAAGAGCAGCGTATTTTTGCTCTTGGCCGTCCTCCTCATTTAACCGCCCGATTTTGGCGGCTTCATGGCGGCCCGTCTATTCTCAATGATTTTGGAGCCCGAGGGGTCCTCCTCTCCGCCTTCGGGTTTATTCCAGCCTTGCGGCCAGGGCTCTACTTTCAAGATAGCACGGGTTCTCATACCCGGCGCAAGTACCCTGTCAAGCCCCAGTTAAAATTTGTCGACCGGGTGTCGTAAAATCGGATGTCAACAAAAAAAACCGCGCTCTCGGGCGCGGCGGTATCGTTGCTGCTGACGGATTTTTTTTGGGCGGTGATCAAGGTCGGTATCCCTTGATGAATTTGACCGCTCTTTTTCCGAGCTCATCGCTGGCGTCGCCATAGAGGATCTCGATAACCTCGACATCGCCGCCGGTCTGCGGACCCTTGTTCGAGATGCGGATATGATAGGCGCCCTTCTTGTCGCGGACGATGGTCGCTGAGTATTGTTTGTTGTTGGCCATGGAACAACTCCCGGGTTGAAGGAACAATAGATTCATCTTCGGCTTCCTGACGGCAAAAGTCAAAATTTGCCAAGTTAAGGCGGATACGCCATGGACAGCACTGTAAAATAAACTGGCGGGTGGTGAAAAAACGTCCAGTGCCGGGTTGACAAATCGGCCTCGTTGTGTTATATTTCTTCGTTACATCGCGCGTCATTCCAGCAGAGGAACTCAGACCAGATACGGACGGGAGGTGTTCTATGGGTGGAGGTTGAGAAATAAAAACGACAAGTTCTTTTCCCAGGCATCTTGTTTCCACTCACAGCGGGTGGCCGAAAACGAAAAGGGCGCGTCCTTTCCGTAAGGCCGCCTCTTTTTTTACCAAAAAACCGGCCAGTGGCCGGTCTTTTGATATCGAAGTCAGTGTTTGCCGCCGAGTCCCTGGAAAGCGTATTCGAACAGGATCCAGAGCGCCCGGGCGAGAGGTTTGCTGTCCACGATGACCGAGTACATCTTGCCTTCGAACGTCACGAGCACGATTCGGTTGCCGTAGATGCCGATGTTGGCTTTGAAGCCGCCTTTTTCCAAAGGTAGGTATTTCCGGTCGGACTGCACGATATTGCCCGTGGCTTTGCCGGCGTAAATGCCGCGCACCCGGCGGCCGCGGTGTTTGAGGTTCAGCCGCATCTCTTTCAGGTCTTCGGCGGTCAGGACTTTGTATAAAGCCTCCAGGTCGGAGATTTCGTAGGATTCTTTGGCCGCCGAACCCTGGATATCTTCGATGATCGACTTCAGCCCTTCTTTGCCCTCAAACACTTTCACGATCGGTTTTTCACCGCCGGCCTGGAGTTCGAGATCCGGCAGCAGGCGTTCCAGGTCCGCGATCTTGTCTTTGATTTCGGCTTCGTGTCGCTTGGCGTAAGACAGGAGTTTGCCCGGCTCTTCGGAAGCGTAGAACCGTTTTTTACCGCGCAGAAAACTGGACATCAGACCGCGCTCGGTGAGCGAGTCGATGGCCAGATAGATGGCCTGGCGGGAGAGTTTGGCGTGTTTGGCCAGGTCGAGAGCCGGACTTGGGCCGCGTTCCAGCGCCGCCAAGTAGGTCTTGATCTCGGAATCGAGAAGGCCGAGGGAGCGCAGAATTGGTGAGGCGTCTTTCATAGTCAGCGCGGCTGTTAGAGGCTCTTGGTGAAGTCGAGGAGCAGATTGCGCTCGGGCGGCGGCAAGGAGGAAGCTTTTTTCTCGATGAAATCTTTGATGTCCTGGGCGGTGATGAGCTCCTTGTTTATGAGTTCGATGGCGACGGCCGCGAAGTTCTCGGCGCGGTTGCTCGTCAGGTTCGGGGTTGCGGCGTAAACCCGGTCAAGATCAACCGCGGATCCGGGTTGGAAGCGGTTGGTGAATTCCAGCCATTTAGCATTTTTGCTTTTTATGAGGCGGCCGTGGAATTCGCGGATATCTTTATTGACCTTGGCGTGTCGGGTCTCGAAAGCGTTCATTTTTTCGAGCGTACGGACGACCGCGTGGTCATCGGGGTAGCGCTTCGTTCCCTCGACCAGCAGGTCGTCGGAATATTCCTGGTCGAATTCCACGGCGTTGCCGTAGTCGATGATGAAGACTTTGGGTCGTTCGGACGCGGAGCCGGCCGGCGGCTGTTCGATCCCGCCCCGGATTAGGAAATTGCGGTGGTGGGCGTCGCGGTAGGCGAGACCGTTCTGATGGAACAGGTCCATGGTGTTCTTGATCTGCGTGATGATCGCCGAGTCGACTCGGAAGCCGGATTCGCCCAGGAAACGGAAGATCTTCTCCGAGTTCTCGCTGAAGACCTTGGTCTCTTCGAAGTCGCGCGCGGCCGGATCTTTGGCCTTACCGCCGGGTGCGTTGAATTGTAGGATCTCGCTCACGGTCTGCATCAGGTCTTCGAAGCGCATGGAGTCGACATCGGCTGCGAGGTGGATGGTCTTCGGATGGCGCCTGATGATCTCTTTATACAGTCCGATCGCGAGATCGTCGCCTTTGATCAGGTCCATCATGAACAGTTCGACGCGATCCGTCGGCAGATCCTCCTTGGTCAGGTTGCGCAGGCGGTCCCGGACCGATTTTTTGGTGATCGGCAGGTCGCGGTATAAGTAAGCGCGCGGCACGCTGGCATAGTCTGGATCGTCAGCCTTCAGTTCGGCGATCTCACGGGCGCGGCACTGAAGGTCGTACTCGCGCTTGCCGACGCCGCCATGGTAGATCTTGATGATCTTGGTGGCCTGGTCCGGTCCCAGGATGATGTCGCAAGCCTTGAGTTCTTCGAAGATCTCCGTAGGCAGCTCGTTTTCGTCGAATTTCAGGATGACGCCATTATTGCCCTCGCCAAGTTTGACCAGGTGCAGTTCGAGCAGGTCTTCGAGCGCCGCGTCGATCCGTCTTTCTTTTTCCGGCGTAGCTTCGGTCTCCAGACCGGTTTTATCGGCGGTTTCGGAGGCAGCTTCCGGCATGGCCGGACACTCGTTCTCGTGTCTGCCGACGCCGCCGCAATAACGGCATTTTTCCATATATTTTTTATTCAGCACGGGTAATTCATGTTTGATACTTAAAATTTTACCATATTTTAGGTCAAAAATCCATATTGACCGGCCTTGGAGCTAAAGGTATCCTAAGCGTTGGATGATTCGGTTTGACGGGTACATTCAGTACAAATAAAATGGACGAAATACTTGATCATTTTGGCGGACCCTTGGGCTCTTAGCTTAATGGGAAGCCGCGGTTGTGCGGCTTGCGCCGAGAGGTGGCGGCCTTAGCCGCGCATCTGTAGTGTTCAGTCGCTAGCGCGACTAAACTGCGTCATAGAGCACCCGGTTTGACGAGAACATTCAGAATAAATAAAACGAACGAGATCCTCGATAATTCTGGTGGACCTGGGCCTGTAGCTTAACGGGAAGCCGTGGTTGTGCGGCTTGCGCCGAGAGGTGGCGGCCTTAGCCGCGCATTCGTAGTGTTCAGTCGCTGGCGCGACTGAACCGCGTCGTAGAGCAGCCGTTTTGACGAGCACTTTCAGAAACTATAAAAGGACGAGATACTTGATCATTTTGGCGGACCCTTGGGCTCTTAGCTTAATGGCAGAGCACCCGGTTTGCATCCGGGAGACGTGGGTTCGATTCCCACAGGGTCCACCAAAATGATGAAGTGCATTATCAAGATCATGAATCCAAAGTCCAAAAAACTGACCTTCGATCTCCGCTCGACCTATCTCGCGGTCATCAGGAACAGCGTCGGAACCAAAATGTTCCGCAATTCCTGTGGACGCGCAGCCGGCCGAGCTGTTGATCTGACCCGGGGCGGGCGCTTGTCCTGCGCATTTTTCGTCACTTCGGTCCTGCGTATTTTCGGATTGATCAAAGAACAGCACACGACCGTTGGTGGCGCGGTCCGGGACCTGGAACAGAGCGGCTGGCGGCCAGTGAAGACGGCGCGGCCGGGCGACATCCTGGTCTGGGAAGCGGTCGTCGGCCAGGACGGCAATCATGAACATATCGGATTTTTGATCGCGCCCGGCGTCGCGGTCAGCAACAGCACTCGCGCGCGCCTGCCGGCCGAACATCATTGGACCTACGGCGTCCGCGCCGGCAAGCCGGTCCGGCGCGTCATGACGATCTACCGCTGGAACTTCTAGACCGAGATCAAAAAACACGCCCGATCAGGCGTGTTTTTGGGGACTGTCCCGGGGTGGAAATGGCGGCGCTAAAATAAGCCATTTTTTTGTTGATGTGCGTCCCCGCCTAGCCGAATTCCGTGCGGCGCGGCGACTGTTCGATGATTTTCAGAGCCTCTTCGGCCGTGTCCACCAGCCGATAGAGTTTTTTGTCGCTCGCCGATACGGCCTGATAGCGCTCCTGCACCATCTCGTCGACCCACTTTAGGAACGGCGACCAGAATTCTTTGCCCACCAGGATGATCGGGATCTTGGCCGAGATCTTTTTGGTCTGGATCAGGGTGATAATCTCGGTCAGTTCGTCGAACGTGCCCCAGCCGCCGGGCATGTAGACGTAGGCCTGGGCGGAGTAGGCGAGCATGACTTTGCGGACGAAGAAATAGTGGAAGCTGACGCCTTTTTCGACGAACGGGTTGGCCCGCTGCTCGAACGGCAGCTTGATGTTGAGTCCGAAAGAGTCGCCCGGACCGCCGCCTTCGCTCGCGCCCATGTTGGCCGCTTCCATGATGCCCGGACCGCCGCCCGTGATGACGCTGTAGCCTTTGTCAGCCAGGAGCCGCCCGAGTTTGCGAGCCTCCTGATACCAGCGGTTCTTCTTCGGGAAGCGCGCTGAACCGAAAATCGTCACGCTTTTTTTGACGTCGGCGAGGAAATTCCAGCCGTCGACGAATTCGGCCATGATGCGCAACACGCGCCAGTGGAAGGAATTGCGGAAGTCAGCCTCGTGTTCGAAGACCGGCAGCTCGGAAGCCGGGACGTTGAGATCCTGGGCCCGAGTCAGCGTCTTGGGCAGTTTCTTTTTGGAGGCCTTTTTTTTCATAGGTCGTATTTAATCGTTATCAGATCCGGCCGTCGAGCTGCTTTTGAAGCCGAAGATCCGGCAGAGTCCGGCCGCGCCGTAACTTCGCGCGATCTTCGGGCCGCATGTTCCGGAGATGAGCAGGCTGAGGAAATATTCGTCCTGATCGCGGAAGGCGGCGTCGAGCCGCTTCAGTTCGCCGCGGTTATAGACCACGCCCCAGATGCCGCTGAATTCGCCGGATTCGCAAAGTTCGAAGATGATGGCGTCGCCCGGAGCCCGGTTGACGCAGTCCGGACAGTAGATCTTGGTGACCGTGTCGCCTTTGAATTCCGAAGTGAAGACGAGTTCGCGTTGGCCGCAGAGGCAGCGCTCGGTGTGTTCCATAATCCTGGGGCTAAGGTTGGTCATTGTTCAGTGTCGACCGGCTTGTGTTGTTCTCGTGCTGGAGCGTGGTCACTTCCACAGATCGATACTGATCCGTTTCAGTACGCCGGCCGAAGGATAATTGTTGATGATGCCGCGCTTGGCGCCCATCTGTTGGATGACGCTGGAAGCGTTCCAGATACCGACGGCCAGGCCGTAGCGCAGGTCGTCTTTTTTCATCAGTCCGGCGACGAAACCCGAACCGAAAGCATCGCCAGCTCCTGTGACATTGAGGTGTTTGACGTTCATGGCCGCGACGTGCCAGCTGTCTTTGTGGTTAGCTACGTAAGCGCCATTCTTGCCATCGGTGATCATGAGCGCCTGGCGCGGTAGGCCGCGGAGCGCGTCCCGGAGCGCGGCGATATCGCGATCGCGTCGTCCGGTGAGCAGCATCGCCTCCTCGACGTTCAGGTTGAAAACGTCGGTTTTGCGGATGAGCGGGGTCAGCCGGTCGAGGCCGTGCCGGAGTTCTTTGGTGCCGGGATTCCAGGCGACCTTGATGCCGTTCTTTTTGGCGAAGTTCAGTGTTTTTTCCATGAGCGCCAATTTGCCGCCGAGGGAGGTTATATAGAACCATTTGGCGCCGATGTACTGCCAAGGGATGAGTTTGGCCGAGATCATTTCCGAAGCGCCGCGATAGACAAGTACGGTCCGTTCGCCGGTGCCGGTCAGAATGATCGCTGAAAAAGCCGTCTGGTCGTCGCGATCGGTCTGCATGAAGCCGGTCGAGATCCGTTCCGAACGGAGCGTCTCGAGCACCGCCCGGCCGCCATCATCGTTGCCGACGGAACTCACGATCGCGGTGCTGTAGCCGAGGCGGCTGAAGGTCGTGGCCGCGTTAGTCGCGCCGCCGCCGGTCTCGAGCACCAGGTTGTTGATCTCGATCTTGGCGCCGAGCGGAAAGCAGCCCTCCATGGTGTGGGTCGCGTCGTCGCTCTCGATGATCTCGAGGGCGGAGCTTCTGATGAAGACATCGCGAGTGGCAGAGCCGAAAGTGATGACATCGTACATATGGTTGGAGTGGGGGAGTTGGGGAGTGGGGGAGTTGGGGAGACCGACTCTCCCGCACTTCTCCACTTCCGCACTCTCATTTTTTCATCTTGCCAGCCCGGCCTTGGGAGCCGAACAGTTCCATTTTATGGCGCGCGACTTCTTTCATCAGTTTTTTCGACGGCGCCAGGAGCGCGCGCGGGTCGATGGTCTTGTGGTTCAGCAGAACAGCCTCGCGCAGACCGGCGGTGAAAGCGATGCGCAGGTCGGAATCGATGTTGATCTTCCTGATGCCGTTCGCTACCGCCCGGCTGATCTCGGAGTCCGGGATGCCGACAGCTCCGTCAAGCCGGTCGCAATCTCCGAGTTCCGCGCAATGTTCTTTGGTCTTGGCGACCAGTTCCGGCGAGACGCCCGAGGCGCCGTGCAGGACGAGCGGAATTTTGACCAGTGCGTCGATCTTTTTCAGCCGTTCGATGTCGAGTTCGGGCGCGATCTTGGATTTGAAAGCGCCGTGGGCCGTGCCGATGGAGATGGCCAGCGAATCACAGCCGGTCGCTCGGGCGAAGTCCGCGGCCTGTTGCGGGTCGGTGAAAAAAGCCTGTTTTTCCTCGACGCTGACCAGGTCTTCCACGCCTTTAATGGCGCCGATCTCCGCCTCGACCGAAACTTTTTTCTTTTTCGCCCAGGCGACGACCTGTTTCGTCTTGGCGACGTTCTCTTTATACGGCAGCAGCGAGCCATCGAACATCACGGAGGTATAACCGGCGGCGATCGCTTTTTTGATGAGCTTCAGGTCCTTGCCGTGGTCGAGGTGAATGGCGACCGGAACCGGCGTGGCGGCGGCGACCCGCATCAGAGCCAGAAGATAATCCAGGCCGGCGTATTCGATCGCGCCCTCGCTCGTCTGGATGATGACCGGAGATTTTTCCTCGACAGCCGCTTCGATGACCGCCTGCAGGATCTCCAGATTGTTGACGTTGAAAGCGCCGACGGCGTAGCAACCTTTATCGGCGGCGACCAGGATCTTTTTCGCGCTGCAGAGCATAGGTCACTTTCTCTTGAGGGCTTTTAAGACGGCTTTTTTGATGCCCGCGGCATCGAGTCCGAATTTGGACCAGAGTTCTTGACCCGATCCGGATTCGCCGTAGCGGTCCTGTACGCCGACGAATTCGATCGGCGTCGGGAGTTCGCGTGCCAGGGTTTCGGCGACGGCCGAGCCCAGGCCGCCGATGATCTGGTGATCCTCGACCGTGACGACGGCGCCGCATTTGGCGGCCGCGGCCACGACGGCTTTTTCGTCGAGCGGTTTGATGGTGTGGCTGTTCAGGACCAGGCAGCCGATGCCTTTTCGGGCGAGCGCGTCAGCCGCTTCGAGGGCGGCGGCGACCTGCGGGCCGCAGGCGATGATGGCACAGTCGCGGCCGTCGCGGAGCTGCCGGGCTTGGCCGATCCGGAATTTCGAAGCCGCGGACGTGAAGACCGGCGATTTTTCCCGGCTGAGCCGGAGGTAGACCGGTCCGACATGTGTGGCCGCCGCGAGCGTCGCTTGCCGGGCTTCAACGGCGTCGGCGGGGACGATGACGGTCATGTTGGCGAGTACGCGCATCGTGGCGATGTCTTCGAGAGACTGGTGCGTGGCGCCGTCCGGTCCGGTCGCGAGCCCGGCGTGCGAGCCGACGATCTTCACGTTGGCGTTGTTGATGCAGATGTTGGTGCGGATCTGTTCCCAGGCGCGGCCGGGGGAGAAGGCGGCGTAGGCGGCGACGAACGGGATTTTGCCGCCGAGCGCCAAGCCGGCTCCGAGCGCGGCGAGCAGTTGTTCGTGGACGCCGAGCTGGACGAAACGCTCGGGGAATTCTTTCTTGAAAGCCGCCATGCGCACCGAATCAGTGACGTCGGCGCAGAGGCCTATGATCTTCCGATCCTGGCGCGCGGCCAGAACCAGACCTTCGCCGAATCCGTCGCGCGTGGCTTTCAGGACTTGTTCTTTTTTGGCTTGGGGTCTCACAAAATGACCGGGTCAGCGTTAAATGAGGTCGGAACCAGGCTTGGGTTTGGCCTGGTAAGGCTTGGCGGCGTCTTTTCGGAGTTCCGCGAGCGCCTGGTCAGCCTGCTCGCACGTCGGCGTTTCGCCATGCCAGTGGAAATCATCCTCCATGAAACTGACGCCCTTGCCGAGAGTCGTTCGGGCGATGATCGCCGTCGGACGCTGGCGCGAAGTTTTCGCTGTTTCCAGCGCTTGGATGATCGAAGGCAGATCATGTCCGTCAACGTCGATCACGTTCCAATTGAAAGCGAGGTATTTCTCACGGAGCGGTTCGAGGCGCATGATCGTTTCAGTTTCGCCATCAAGTTGGATGCGGTTGCGGTCGACCACGCAGATCAGGTTATTCAGATTGTTGGCGCCGGCGAAAAGCACGGCTTCCCAGTGCAGGCCGGCGTCGTGTTCGCCATCCGAGGTTAGGCACCAAGTCGTCCAGGTTTTGCGGTCCATTTTGGCAGCCAGCGCCAGGCCGGCGGCTTGCGCCAGGCCGGCTCCGAGAGGACCGGAGGTGCTTTCGAGCCCTGGCAAGCGTTCGCGTTCCGGATGCCCCTGCAGCCGCGAACCCAGGCGCCGCAGGGTCAGGAGCTCGCGTTCGGGAAAATAACCGGCCAGCGCCATGGCCGCGTAGCGCGCCGGGCAGATGTGGCCGTTCGAAAGTATCAGGCGGTCGCGGTCCGGCCAGTCCGGTTTTTTCGGATCGTGTTTCAGGATGTGAAAATACAGGGCCGCGAAAATATCGGCCATGCCCAGGGATCCGCCGGGGTGGCCAGAGCCAGCCTCAGCCAGCATAGAGATCACCAACTGGCGGATGCGGCTGGCTTTTTGGCTTAATTCGACGATTTTTTTTTGGTTGGGAGAAGCCATAACGGCCTTAATGCCGCTTAAATTATATCATTTTTCAGCGTTGCGGTATAGCCGCCGCGCGGGTACAAAAAATCCCGCCGAGGCGGGCGTCGCGATATTTTCCGGATCAGTCGAACTTTTTCTTATGGATATGTTTGGCGAGTTCGGCCCGCAGGAGTTCGGCCTGCTTCTCGTCTTCGCCGAGGATCTTTTCGAACAAGGCGATGCAATCCGGACAGTCCATCTCTTTGGCGTCCGCGCAGTAATGTTTTTCGATGCGCCAAGTGTCGTCGAGTTTCTGCAGCAGCATCTTCACCAGGTTGTAGTTGGCGTTTTTCATAGCTTTTGATTTTCCTGGACGATCCGTTTCAGTTCGGCGAGAGCGGCCGCGGGATCCGGGCTGTTGGTGAGCGCATTGGCCGCGACCAGGCAGTCGGCTCCGGCTCGGATGAGTTTGGGGGCTGTTTCGAGATTGACGCCGCCGTCAATGGAAATATTCAGGGCCGGACGGATGACTTTCAGAGCTTCGATCTTGTCGAGCGTGATCGGCAACATGGTTTGGCCGCTGGCTCCGGGGTTTACGCCCATGATCAGGACGTTCTTGATCTTGTCGAGCATCGGCGTGATCCGCGAGAGCGGCGTGTCGGGGTTGATGGCGATGCCGACCTTGCCGGATTCCTTGTCAGCTGAGCGCAGGATCAGCTCCTCGCGTTCGGTCGCTTCGATATGGAAAAAGACCCGCGCGGCGCCGGCTGCGAGCCAGACAATGGCCATGTGTTCCGGGTTGTCGACCATGAGGTGTGCTTCGAACGGGATTCCTTTGAGCAATCCAGGGATCTTTTCCGGGTCGGCCCAGGTGGTGTTCGGCACGAAGCGGCCGTCCATGACGTCGATTTGGACCATGACTCCGAGCGGGCGGATCTTTTCGATCTTGGCGATGAATTCTTCCTCGGTCCGGGCGAGGATGGCGGGAATCACTTGCGGCATAAGCAACGGCCGCGTTGTTCGTAGTCGTGGATCTGTTTCAGACGCCGGCGATGGCGCGCGGAATCGGAGAAAGACGTCGCCAGCCAGAGTCTGATCAGGCGCAGCGCTGTCGAGACGCGACCGCTCGGCGTGCGGGCGCCGAGGCACATCACGTTGGCGTCGTTGTGTTCGCGGGAGAATTTGGCCGAGTAGGCGTCATAGACCAGGGCGCCGCGGATGCCGGCCACCTTGCTCGCGGCCAGGCATTCGCCGATGCCGCTGCCGCCGAAGAAGATGCCGACGCTCTTGCCGCGGGACTTCGCCACGGCTTCGGCCGCTGGGATGATGAAGTCGGGATAATCGCTCGGTTCAGCGGAAAAAGCGCCTAAGTCGCGCACTTCGTGGCCCTGGCCGCGCAAAAAAACCACGACCGCTTCCTTGAGCTTGAAGCCGGCATGATCGCTGGCGAGATAGATCGTTCGTTTTTTGGCGGCCATGTCGATGAGTCTTTAGCTGCTTCTATATTATAATTCTATCATAATCAGCCCGGGCGCGTCATTAAGCCGGTCTGACGGTAAAATTAGGCGCGCCCCGTCCGATGGTTTACTTTTATCCGATATCTGCTTATAATTGGCTTCATATGGCGAAATTTCATCTACCATCGATCGAAGAGGAGCAACTGAAAAAATGGGACGAAAAAGACGTTTTCCGCCAGGTCCTGAACAAGCCGGACCAGGGAAAGTCGTTCGTTTTTTTCGAGGGGCCGCCAACGGCCAACGGCAAGCCGGGCATTCATCATGTGCTCGCGCGGTCGTTCAAGGACGTCATCCTGCGTTTCCGCACCATGCAGGGACACAAGATCGACCGCAAGGCCGGCTGGGACACGCATGGCCTGCCGGTCGAACTCGAGGTCGAGAAACAGCTCGGATTCACGCAGAAGAAACAGATCGAGGAGTTCGGCATCGCCAACTTCAACGCCAAGTGCAAGGAGTCGGTCTGGAAGTATCTCGACATCTGGCAGCAGATGACGAAGCGCATCGCGTTCTGGGTCGATCTCGAACATCCCTACATCACTTACACCAACGATTACATCGAGTCGCTCTGGTCGATCATCAAGGAGATCGATCGCAAGGGTTTGTTGTACCAAGGTTATCGCGTGACGCCGCACTGCCCGCGCTGCGTGACTTCGCTGTCATCGCACGAGTTGGCGCAGGGCTACAAGGATGTCGACGATCAGTCGGTCTACGTGAAGTTTCCGATCGATGCTGCGGCCAAGCGCTACTTCCTCGTCTGGACCACGACGCCGTGGACGCTGCCGGGCAATGACGCTCTCGCTGTCGGCGCGGCCGTGACCTATGCCGAGGTGAAGATGAAAGCGACGGGCGAGACCTATATTTTGGCTAAAGACAGGCTTGTCAGTCTCGACGGCGAGTACGATATCTTGTCGGAAAAGACCGGGGAGCAGCTGGTCGGCATCGCGTACCAGCCGCTTTATGACACCGCCAAGGCGTTCACCGCGGCCGCTGAATCTTCACGTCTCGCGAACGCCTACAAAGTTTATGCGGCTGGTTTCGTTTCGACGACCGACGGCACCGGCATCGTCCACATCGCGCCGGCGTTCGGCGAGGATGACGCGCGTCTGGGCGAAGCGGCCAAGCTGCCGACTCTGCTCACGGTCGATTCGACCGGCATGATGCTGGCCGAGGCTCCGGGCAAAGGCAGGTTCATCAAGAAGGCCGACGAGGACGTCAAAGCTGATCTCACCGCGCGCGGCCTGCTTTACAAATCCGAGACCTATCGCCACGCCTACCCGTTCTGCTGGCGCTGCGGCACGCCGCTCCTGTATTACGCCAAGAATTCCTGGTACATCCGGATGTCCGAGTTGCGCGAGAAACTGCAACAGCACAACCAGGCGATCAACTGGGTCCCGGATCACATCCGCGACGGCCGTTTCGGCGAGTGGCTGCGCGAGGTCAAGGATTGGGCGCTGTCCCGTGAGCGTTATTGGGGGACGCCGCTGCCGATCTGGCGCTGCGAGTCGTGTCAGGAACGCCTGACCATCGGCGGCATGGAAGAGATGAAGAAGCTCGCGCGTCCGGGCAATACTTATTATCTGCAGCGCCACGGCGAGGCCGAGAATAACGTTGCGAACGTGGTGAGCTCGTATCCGGAGCTTAAAGAATGGCATCTGACGGCTCAGGGACGCGAACAGGTCCAGGTTGCCGCCAAGGAATTGAAGCAGCATGGCATCGATCTGATTTTCGCCTCCGACCTGCTGCGCACCAAAGAGACCGCCGAGATCATCGCCGCGGAGCTTGGCTTGCCGGTCGTTTATGATCCGCGCCTGCGCGAGCTTGGCGTCGGCGAGGCCAACGGCAAAACCATCGCGGAATTCCACGCGCAATTCGCGAGCAAACTGGAACGTTTCGACAAGCCGGCCGTCGGCGGCGAGAATCTGCGCGACTGCCGCCGTCGCTTGGTCGCGTTCGTCAAAGAACTGGAAGCGAAATATTCCGGCCAGCGAATCCTGATCGTGAGCCACGGCGATCCGATCTGGATGCTGGATTCCGGATTCGGCGGCGCGAGCGACGAAGAGACATTGACGTGGCGGTATAACGCCGTCGGCGCGTTCAGCGAGTTCCGGCCGGATGGCCTGCCGCGCGACGATCAGGGCCGCATCGATCTGCACCGCCCCTATGTCGATGAGGCGGCGCTCGCGTGTCCCAAATGTTCTGGCGCCATGAAACGGTCGACCGAGGTTCTCGATTGCTGGTTCGACTCGGGCGCCATGCCGTTCGCGCAATGGCACTACCCCTTCGAGAACGCCGAACGCATCGACCAGGGCCGGAATTTCCCAGCCGACTACATCTCCGAAGCCATCGATCAGACCCGCGGCTGGTTCTACACCCTCCTCGCGGTCTCGACCCTGCTCGACAAGCCGACGCCGCCCTACAAGAACGTCATCTGCCTCGGCCACGTGCTCGATGCCAAAGGCCAGAAGATGTCCAAGTCCAAGGGCAATGTCGTCGATCCCTGGCTGATGATCTCCAAGTACGGCGCCGACGCCATCCGTTATCATTTCTTCACCGTGAACCAGCCGGGCGAACCGAAATGTTTCGACGAGAAGTCGCTCGACGAGGTGACGAAGAAAGTTTTCCTGATCCTCTGGAACGTCCTGACTTTCTGGCAGATGTATGCCGGGGAGAAAGCGCGTGCGACCGACGCATCGCCGGCTTCGCAGAACGAACTCGACCGCTGGATCCTGGCGGAACTGGCCGAACTCGGCTCGCAGCTCACCGGACGACTGGAGAGTTACCAGGTCGTCGACGCCTGCCGCAGCCTGGGCGACTTCATCAACAGCCTGTCCACCTGGTACCTGCGCCGCAGCCGCGACCGTTTCAAGGGCGAGCCGACGGAGCGCCAGGCAGCCGTAGAAACGCTGGGTTACGTGCTTTTGACGCTGTCTCGGCTCATGGCGCCGTTCACGCCGTTCTTGGCCGAGGCACTGTACGCCGAGGTTGGCGGGCCGCTGGCTTCGGTCCACTTGGACGCGTGGCCGACGCTGAAGTCGCTTGAAGACGCGACCTTGCGCACCAAGATGGAGTTCGTGCGCCAGGCCGCTTCGCTCGGACTCGAGAAGCGCGCTGTCGCCGGCATTCCGGTGCGCCAGGCACTCGCCAAAGCGACGGTCCGTTCGGTCCAGGTTTTCGACCAGTGGATGAAAGAGATCGTGGCCGTGGAACTCAACGTCGAAGCGGTCGAGTCCGAGGTGATCAAGGAGGCGAAAGATGCCGCGGTCGAACTCGACACCAACATCACGCCGGAACTCCGCCGCAAAGGCGCGGTCCGCGAACTCGTCCGCAACATCAACGACCTGCGCAAGACCGCTGGACTCACGGTGCATGATCGCATCGTCTTGAATTGGAATGCCACCGGCGAATTCTGGCCGCAGGTCTTTGCCGAACATCGCGAGAGCTTGCTCAAAGACGTGCTGGCCGCGGATATCGCGGTCGGTTCCTCTGGCGAACTCGGCAACCGCGAGCTCGAGGTCGCCGGCGAGAAGGTCTGGCTCGGCATCAATAAAGTCTGATAGGCTGAAGGAGTAGCGGAGTCAGGGAGAGACGGAGTCATGGAAGAACATCGATTCTCCCGCACTCTCACAAACTCCCTGACTCCGTCTCTCCCCAACTCCCATACTTCCGTATGCTCATCACCATCACCGGCAAGATCACTCATAAGGGCGGCGATTTCGTCGTGGTCGAGGCTGGCGGTTTGGGTTATCAGGTCTATCTGGCCGCCGCCGCTTTGGAGAAAGCTAAAGTCGGAGCGAAAGCGGATTACTGGACGTACGAACATCTCCGCGAGGATGCCCACGACCTTTATGGTTTTCAGGATCGGCAGGAGTTGGCCATGTTCCATAAATTAGTCGCCGTTTCCGGCGTCGGTCCGAGAATGGCTTTGAATATCCTGGCGCTCGGCGCGATCACGGAAATCGAGCGGCTGATCGAACGCGGCGACATCGACATGTTGTCGCGCGTGCCGCGCGTCGGCCGCAAGACCGCGCAGAAGATCGTGCTGGAACTCAAGGGCAAGCTCGTGGAAGCCGGCCGCGGCGACGTGGAAGACGAGGTGTTGACAGCGCTCGTGAATCTCGGTTATAGCCGGGAGCAAGCTCGCGAAGCGGTCAATCGCGTGTCCGCCGATGAAGCGACGGTCGAGGGGCGGCTGCGCGCGGCGCTCCGCGGACTCGGCAAGAAGTGAGCGTTGATTGTGCCGATGCTCGCTGCGCGCAATGAGGGATCCTGGGACGCTTTCGTTCAGGCGAACGGCGGATGTTTTCTGCAATCCTGGGGCTGGTCCAGGTTCCAGGAAGCCGCCGGCCGGACCGCTTTCCGCTATCAGATCGCCGAGCCTTCGGCGACCGGTTCTCCCGACGATGGCGAAACCTCGGTCCAGTTCTTGGTGCTCCGCCACGCGCTGCCGCTGGGCGCGGCTTATGCTTATGTTCCGCGCGGCCCAGTGCTAGCGCGTGAAGGCGTTTTCGATCTCGGTCGTTTCGGTTCGTTCGTCGGCGCCTTGCGCGAAGCGGCTCAGCGCGAAGGTTGCATCTTCGCCCGCGTCGAGCTGCCGTATCCGCAGACCGGCGGTCCGGTCAGTATTCCCGAACTGGAGAGTCTGGGTTTCCGTTACGCCAAGTCGCTCCAGCCAGCGGATACTTCTATCGTCGATCTTGATCTGAGCGAGGAGGAATTGCTCGCGGCCATGCATCCGAAGACGCGTTATAATATCCGTCTCGCCGCGAAACACGGGGTCGAGGTGCGCGAGGCTGTTCATGAGAACGCTCATGTCTTTCGCCAGGAGGTCGGAACATTCTGGCGTCTGCTCGCCGAAACTTCGGAGCGCGACAAGTTCCACACCCACTCGCAGGCTTATTACGAGACCATGCTCGACGTCCTGTCGCCGAAAAAAGACGGCGGCCTCAAGGTGCGGCTGGTCTTCGCATTATATAAAGGAGAGCCGGCCGCCGCGGCGATCGTCGCTGAATACGGCGATACCGTGACTTATCTGCACGGCGCCTCTTCCAGCCGGCTGCGCCAGTACATGGCGCCGTACCTGCTGCACTGGAAGCTGATCCAGGAAGCCAAGGCCCGCGGATTCGCCAAATACGACTTTTGGGGCGTGGCGCCGACGGACGATCCGGAGCATCCCTGGGCCGGCATCACCCGGTTCAAGCGCGGCTTCGGCGGCCGTCGTGAGTCGTATCTGGGAGCCTGGGAGTTGCCGATAAGCGGACTTTGGTATAATCTCTATCGGTTCGCGAAGAGATTCAAGAACGTTTGACAAATAAGTGGCGGGGCATCCGTCATTTCAGATCCGTGCGCCCGTAGTACAACGGATAAGCCCGCTTGATATAATAAGGAAAAGATATGCGGGCTTGCGGCCAGAGGTGGCGGCCTTAGCCGCGTGTCTATAATGTCCGATTGCTGCGCAACCGGACTGAGCCTAAGCCCGCTTGATATAATAAGGAAAAGATATGCGGGCTTGCGGCCAGAGGTGGCGGCCTTAGCCGCGTGTCTATAATGTCCGATTGCTGCGCAACCGGACTGAGCCGTAGAATGCGATCTTTAAAACCCCATCAGTAGACGGAAGTCGTCGATTTTTTGTGCGCCCGTAGTTCAACGGATAGAATGCGAGCCTCCGAAGCTTGAGATCTAAGTTCGATTCTTAGCGGGCGCACCACTAAAGGACAGCATCACGAATGCTGTTTTTTAGTTTCCCGCCTTTGGCGGGACCCCGCCTTCCTCGAAGTAAATATAAGTGGCGGGGCAACGGATAAGCCCGCCCCGCACTTCGTGCGGGGACCAGGGCGGGCTTGCGGCCAGAGGTGGCGGCCTCCGCCGCGTGTTCTTTGTGTCCGGTCGCTGCGCAACCGGACTGGGCCTAAGCCCGCTTGATATAATAAGGAAAAGATATGCGGGCTTGCGGCCAAAAGTAGCGGCCTTAGCCGCGTGTCCATAATATCCGGTCGTTTAGCGACCGGACTGGGCCATAGAATGCGAGCCTCCGAAGCTTGAGATCCAAGTTCGATTCTTTGCCACCCGCAGCTTTGGCGGAGGGTGGTTAGCGGGCGCACCACCCCACGTCGCTCAAACTGCGGTTTGAGCTATGTGGGGTTGTAAGTATTGTTCTGACAGTCACGGAGACTATAAAAGAAAAAACAGCGGCCACAAGGCTGCTGTTTTAGTTTGATTTGATCTCGTCGGTTACTTGATGAGTTTCAGGTTATTGTTCTTAGTGAGTTCTGATCTGATCAGATCACAGCCAGCAATATTTTGGGAGCGACGATCGTGCGCAGGACAATCTTCCATGTACATCAGCCAGTTCTCGGTCACTTCGTAGGGATAACGTCCACCGGAGACGCAGACGTTGAAGTCTTTCTTGAAAGCCGTCAGGTTTCGGTATTGCGGCCGGTTCGGAATGACCACAATCGGCAAGAGACCGTTATCGCTGACGTCGCCGAGATAACGAAAAGCATAGACTTGGCCGTCTTCCTGGGCGAAGGTTTGGATCAATTTCCGGAAGTATTCTTCGGTCTGGGCCTTGCGGCACAGGCGGGAATTTTCGACCAAGTTTGCTATTGGGAATAGGGTTCGTATCGGCACGCGGTAGACGTCGACGGCTATAAGCGGATCGGTGATGGAATACTCGATCAGTTTCGGCGGCCCCGAGATATTTTTTTTGATCGATTTTACGGTCGATGATCCTGAGGAGATGGCTAAGATATAGATCCACCAGCTGAAGATCGCCGCCGCGGTTAGCCAGAACAGCCAGCTTGTCGACCTGGCGAACAAGATCGGAAAGGGATAGTTTTTGGATTTTTTCAGTCGTCCGAGCGAACTTGTGGGCATACCTTGCTCTTACTGGACTTTGCTCTTTCCTGCGGCCAACGGGTCTTGATCGAGCATCGTAGTGAGGGGCATCTGGGAAAGGATGATCGGTTGGCCCGTGGTCTTGTCCCGGGCCTCGAGGATGAGCGCGTCGATCAGGGTCGGAGTCCGTCCGGTCTGATCTTCGGTGGGCGTCAGCGCCACATCGAAAGACAGCCGCAGATTCTTGATGGTGGTCGGCAGCCAGTTGAGGGTCCAGATGATCTTCTCGGCGGCGGCGTCGAATTTCAGGTCGCCGGCGTCGATGTTCGAGCTGCCGGTCCAAACGACGTTCGCTGGCAGTCTGGCTGACAGCTTCAGGTCCACGAGATCGTGAAGGGTGTTGGCGATGGTCCAGTTGATCCGGTAGGTCGTCGCCTGGCCGACGGTCGGCGGCAGCGGACCCGTACCGATCGGCAGCCCGTCGGTGTTGAAGTAGCGTGCTTCGGCGGCCAATTTGACGTCGCTATTCAGCGTGGCGGCGAGAGGCGGAGTCTGGATCGTGCGGTCGGCTTCTTCCCCGTCAATGGTCTTGATATCGGCTTCGACCCGGGCCGTGACGCGATAATCCTTGTCCGGAGCAGTCTCAAGCGGGGCGGCGAGAAGCGGCAGGTCGAAGTTGATAGTGCCTTCGTCCTCGGGCGCGATCTTGCCCAGAGCGGTGATCTGTTTTTTGGTCCAGGTGATGCGATTCTTGTCCCGCAGGCCTTGCTGCTTGTCGCGCAGGTTGTTCCAGAGAACGACAGCCGGCAGGTCGGGAACGGTCTCCAGGATCGCAGTCAGGGTCACATCTTCCAGGATCACCCGGCCGGTGTTCTTGTAGGTGATGGAATAATGGAGTTGATCGCCGAAAGCCGCCGCCTGGTCGCCGGTCTTGCCGTTCAGGATCAGGGCCACCATCAGTTGTCCCTCGAGCACCTGAGTCGTGAAAGCGGCTTTTTTCTGCGGCTGGAAAGCGTCATTTGCGTCCAGATAGCCGATCTCGGCCGGGATCTCGATATCGCCTTTCGCTTCCGCGGCGAACGAGCCGGTTATCTTGACGTGTTGTTCGACAAGCGGCGCCAGCGTCTCGATCGGCCACTCGGTCAGCTTCTCGTCGAGCGCCGCCGGTTCGGCGGTCTCGGGGATGAAATTTTGCGGATAGCTGACTCGCAGCCGGAGTTTGTTCAGGTCCGCGTCCGCGGTGTTGACGAAGCCGAAATCGATGACGATCTTGTCGCCGGGCATGATCTTGGCCGGACCCGTGGCGCCGAGTTCGATCATCGAGTCGGTGACGATCAGTGCGCGCGTGGCGACCTTCTGGAACTCGGAGTTGAAGTCGGCCGGCCGGTAGGTGAGGATCGCCTGGAGATCGAGCTGTTTCGCGAGCGGCGCGGTGATCACGCCTTCGACCGTTATCGAGCCGCCTTTGCCGGGGGCGATGGAACCGATCTTCCAGGTCGGTTCGGTCGAGGCCGGATCGAATCTGGTGGCGCTGAATTCTTTGGGCAGGCGCAGTTCGAGCGAGGCGGTGCCGAGAGCGATGTGCTCCTGGTTGCGGTAAGCGATGCGGAAAGAGATCGGCTGACCGCTCTTGATTTCGCCCGGACCCTCGATCTCGACCGTCACGCCTTCGCCGCTGAATTTCTTGTCGCCAGGCGAGAAAAAGAAGAAGCCGGCCCAGGAGACCGCGGCCAGGAAAGCGAAAAAGATGACCAGGCCGAGCAGCAGTTTTTTAGCCATCGAAGGGTTGGCTTGTTCGAGTTTTGTCATGTCCCGCTGCTCTTGGTCGGTGGAGTCGTAGATCGAGTGCAATTCTTTCTCGAGTTCCGCCGGTGAGACCTGCGGCTGGTCTTTGCTCGGAACGGCGGCCGGCGTCTGGGCCGGCTCGGGCGGAAGTTTTTTCGGGGGTTGTCCGCCGGCGGATGAGGGCAAGGTTTTTTTGTGGAAAGGCATAAAGGTTCAGTTGGACCGCGCTTCGGCTCCGAAGCTCAGGTCGCGATCAAGCGTGGCGGCGGCGTTCCAGCGCCCGCGGTCGTCTTCCCGGCGTTCCGGAACCTGCCAGGACAGATGGTAGCCGCGGGGCAGATCGATGCTGGTCGCGATCTCGGCCGGGTTGGCGCCGGGTTGTTTCTGGATCAGGAGCGAGTAGCGCAGCGACTGTCCGGGACGTTCGCCGGTCAGGAGATTGTAGAGGCCCGCGAGTCTGCCGGAGTTGACCTTGGCGGCGGTGATCGTTCCCGGCGGTAGTTTGTAGACCAGAGTGACGACACTGGTCTCGCCGGGATCGGTCATCACCCAGTTGCCGAAGACAGTCTTGCCGGACTCGGTCATGATCTTGGTGCCGGTTTCCCGGTCGAGTTCGGCGTTCTTCTCGGTTTCAGCCACGGCCGGATCGGTCTTGCGGTCGGCTTCGGCAATCTTGAAAAGTTTCGGGTCCGGGGCGCTGAAACCGCCGGCTTCGACCAGCGTGCTGCCGAGCGGCGCGTAAACGCGCAGGTAGTCGACGTTCCGGACGCCGCTGAACAGCGCGCCCTTTTCTCCGTTATGCGTCCGTCTGATCGTGAGCGTCACGAGACCGGTGCCATCGTCGAGAATCTTGACCGCGTGGTCGACAGTTTCCCGCATCACGAGATCGGTCTTCTGGCCGGCGATATTGGTGTGGACGATCTGCAGGTAATCGCCGCCGACGCTGCGGATCTCGCCGCCCCAACCGAGCGCCAAAGCGCGGGATTCGAGATCCTCGTCGCGGAACCAGAACAACGCCTGTTTTTCGGCCAGCGAGGAATAGAGCGTTTCGGTCAGTTTGAGCAGCATCGCCTGGTCGGCGCCGGCCAGCCGCTCCAGAATCTTCGGAGCCAGGTCGGCGATGAATTTCTTCGGCTGGTTGAGGTCCTTGTCGAAATCGAGTTCGACTTCTTTCTGGGTCTCGAAATAGAAATTATCGCTGTCGATGGTCTTGCCGTATTCGGCCATCTCCACCGGTCCGATGATCTTGAGCAGGTCCTCCATGAACGACATGGTGACCGCGATGACCCCGTCGGTGGTCGGGCCGCCGCTTTTCTCGTAGAACCAGGAGATCTTGCGGGCCGAGGACGGGAAGTCGGCGTACCAGTTGGCGTCCTGGAACTCCCAGTTCGGGTTGATGAGGTGCAACGGCTGCGGCGAAGAGATCCTGGAGCGCAGGCTGCCCTGGAGATCATAGGAACCGCCGCCCGGAATCTCGACTTTCTTGATGTTGCCGCGGTTCATGTCCACGAGCGCGAAGCTGCCGATGAAGCCGCCGGTCGGCCGGAGTTCGGCGTTGTTCTGGAAGACGATGAGATAGCGTTTGGTGCCGTTCGGTCCGAGCACATCATGCAGCAGGCTGGCGGCCAGTTCGGCTTTGGCCAGCAGGGAGTTGAGTTTGGGGAGCTGGGCCTGGGCCGCGGCGAGCTGGCCGGCGTATTCTGGCGGCAGGTTCGCGGGCGAGATCTTGGTGAGCGATCTTTCCGCGGCCTGAAGATGCGGCAAAGCTTCGCCGAGCCGGCCGCGCAGTTCCGCGATCTTGGCCGTCGGTTCTTTTTGGGTGTCGAAAGCGGCGAAAGCGGCAGCGAGAGCGGCACCGCCGGCAGCGATCTCTTTTCCGGCGTTCAGGAGCGGCGCGGCAGCGGAGATCCGCGACCGGGCCGGGACGACTGCGGCGGCCGACATCATCAGATTGCCGAGAGTGCCGGTATTTTCTTTGGCGGAAGCGAAACTGCGCTCGGCTTCGGTGAACGCGGCGGCGGCCTCGTCGAATTTGCGGCTCGTCGCGGCCTGGCCGGCGCCTTGGAGCAGGGAAACTCCTTTGAGGCCGTCAGTCATGGCCAGTTGTTTGGTTTCGCGCAGCTGGGCGTAAGCGCTCCAGGCTCCGAAAGGCATGATGAGCAGCAGACAGATGCCGGCGAAACCGAGCAGACGCCGCGGCCAGCCCGATTCGCGCTGCAGCGAGAGTTGGAGATTCTGGGGTTGGAGTGATCGGGTCTGGATCTGGACCGCGGCGAGCGGCAGCAACGGGTTCAGCATCCGAGTTTCGCGGGGCGCTGGCGTCGGCGCGAACAGGCGTGTCGCGGCCGTCCAGGGCAGGGTCGCGATCTTCCAGACGAGGACCGCGAGCAGATGGACGACGGTCAGAATGGTCAGGTCGGCGAGCGGATGTTGGCTGAAGAAATTTTTCACGGTCAGCCAGACGGCGTGGCTGACGCTCGTGGCTTCGGGCGGCGGGAAGTCTTTCCAGCCGCGGGCCCGCGGCGCCAGGGACAGAGCGCGGACATCCTGCAGGTCTGAACCGGAACCGAATTTCGTCGCGATCCGCGACTCTGACGACTTGCTGCTCTCAACTGGTCGAGAGGCATTATTTGGCCTAAAATAGTCATTTTTAAGGTCCAGCAGATGCGGTGAAACATGCTGGCGCGGCGCTGCGGTTTTGGTTGCGACAACCAGCCTGCTCGGGTGGATTTCCGGAGCGGTTTCGCGGCCAGTGAGAGATTGTGGGGCGCGGTCGGGCATCATCGTGGCAGTCACTGTTTCTTTGCCAGAGCCTGCTGGTAATGGCGCAGCGTGGCGGCGGCGCAGGAATTCCAGTCGTACTTTTTGGTCTGAGTCCGGCCTTTGGCCGCGAGTTCGGTCCGGAGTCCGGGATCGTCGGCCAGACTGATCAGTTTCTGAGCCATATCCGTTTCGGATTCAGGGTCGAAGTATAACGCAGCGTCGCCCAGGATCTCGGGCAGGCAGGTCGCCTTCGATGAGGCCACAGCCAGGCCGCGGCACATCGCTTCGAGCGGTGGCAGTCCGAAGCCTTCGCAGAGCGACGGAAAGACGTAGAACTCGGCGGTGTCGTACAGGTCGGCCAGCTCGGCGTCCGAGGCCTTGCCGAAGAAGACGATGTTCTCCGCGATCTTCTGTTTGCGCGCCTCCAGCTGCAGGCGGTCGTAAAAATAATCTTGCGCTCCGACCAGGATCAGATGATGTGATCCGTGGCCGCGGCGGCGGAAGTCGGCGAACGCGCGCAGTAGACGTTCCAGGTTCTTGTGCGGATAGGCGTTGCCGACGTAGAGCAGGAACGGTCGCGTCAGCCCTGGCGGCGGTGCGGCGGGACGGGCCTCGGTCCTCACCGCGGCGCTGAAGGCACTGCCGCAGGCTTCGTAAGTGACGGCGATGGTCTTGTATTTGGCGAAAGGGAAGACCTGTTCGATCTGATCCTGGGTATAGCGCGAGACGGTGATGATGGTCACAGCGCGGGCGATAGCGCTCCGGATGATCAGCCGATAAAAGAAATATTTTGCGCGGAAAAGCAGGGGGCCGAGCGTCGTGGCCCGGGGCGTCGGGTGGCTGAGCAATATCAGATCATGGATCGTGACCACGAACGGCCGGCGATAGAGCCACGGGACGTTGAAGTGGGTGAAATGCATCAGGTCCAGCCGAAAACGCCGCAGCCAGAACGGATAGATCAGCTGCTCGGCCAGTCCGTACCAAGCGAATTCCGCCAGGACCTTGTGGAAGTTCGGATTGCGCGGCGTGTATTCGCCCCAGTTGGTCTCGCGCAGGAACACGAAATACTCGTTCTCGCGGTCGACGAGTTCGAGCTGTCGGATGAGCTCGCTCACGTACCGACCGAGACCCTTGCCCACGGTCCCGTAAAAGCGTGCGTCGATGCCGATGCGCATGGCAGTACAGCGCGGCCTGATCGCCGAAAACAGGCCGGTTCAGTAGATATATTAATGTAAAGCCATTATAGCAGGGGTATTTAGCCTTGACCACCGGGGCTGTCCCCAGGTTGCCAGTGGTCATTCAGCAAAGGCTTTCTTGCTTAAATTTAGCTTAATTTAGCCAAAATAAGCTCGAAGTTTACCTTCCGCCCCGGCTGTGTTCTAATGAAAGCGAAGTTTCCTCGGTAAATTGTCACTGTTCAATCCTCCTTTATGTGCGGCATCGTCGGTTATATCGGCCAGCGCCGGGCGGAAAATGTCTTGCTTGATGGTCTGAAACGTTTGGAATATCGCGGTTATGATTCGGCCGGAGCCGCGACCATCCACGATGGCGACTTATGTGCCGTGAAAACCGCCGGTAAGGTCGCTTTGCTTGAGGATAAATTGTCTCGCGAGCCGCTCGAGGGTTCGGTCGGCATCGCGCATACGCGTTGGGCGACCCATGGCCAGCCGACGGACGCCAACGCGCATCCGCACCTCGATTGCCAGGGCCGCATCGCCGTGGCCCACAACGGCATCATCGAAAATTATGCGGAATTGAAGAAGGAACTGGAGTCGCGCGGGCATCAGTTCCGGTCCGAGACCGACACCGAGGTGCTGGCGCATCTGATCGAGGATTATGCCGCCAAGCTGCCGTTCGGCGAAGCGGTCGCGGCGGCTTTGAAGCACGTGGTCGGCACGTTCGGGTTGGCGGTGATCTCGGCTTCGGAGCCGCGCCGGGTCTACGGCGCGCGCCGCGGGAGTCCGCTGGTCATCGGCATCGGCCGCAACAGCGAGGAATTTTTTCTGGCCTCGGATCCGGCCGCGGTCCTGGCCTACACCCGCGACGTCATTTATCTGGATGACGACGAGGTCGTGGAACTCGCCGACGGCGGCGTGGAGACGTTCTCGCTCGACCAGGTCCGTAAACAGAAGAAGGTCGAATCCATCGAGTGGAGCATCGACGAGATCGAGCGCGGTCGTTTTCCGCATTTCATGATGAAAGAGATCTTCGAGCAGCCGGCGGTCGTGACGAACGCTTTGCGCGGCCGGCTCGATGCGAGGAACGGGCTTGCGATACTCGGCGGCCTCAAGGATGTCGAGGAGCGGCTGCGCGACGCGGAGCGGCTGACGATTACGGCTTGCGGCTCGGCGTATCTCGCCGGCGCGGTCGGCGCTTACATGATCGAGGAGATTGCGGAGCTGCCGGCGCGCGCCGAACTTGCGTCCGAGCTGCGTTATCGCAAACCGATCTTCGACCGTTCGAAGGAGGCGGTCATCGCGGTCTCTCAGAGCGGCGAGACCGCCGATACTTTGGGTGCGCTGCGCGAGGCGAAGAACAAGGGCGTGCTCACGCTCGGTGTCGTGAACGCCGTCGGTTCGACCATCGCGCGCGAGACCGACGCCGGGATTTTCGTTCACGCCGGACCGGAGATCGCTGTCGCTTCGACCAAGGCTTTTGTGGCTCAGTTGACGGTATTTGCCGTTCTGGCGTTGTATCTTGGTCGCCAGCGCCGGATGTCGCAAGCGGCTGGCGAGAGGATCGTGGAAGAACTTTTGGCGCTGCCGGCGAAGATCGAGCGGATCCTCGCGCAGAACGAACATATCAAATTGCTCGCCAAGAAATACGCGCGCTACCCGAGTCTGCTTTACATGGGCCGCAAGTATAATGCGCCGCTCGCCAGCGAAGGCGCTTTGAAACTGAAAGAGATCGCTTACATCCACGCCGAGGGTTACGCGGCCGGCGAGATGAAGCATGGTCCGATTGCGCTCTTGGACCTGGAGTTCCCGACTTTCGCCATCGCCACGAAAGACAGCGTCTACGAAAAGATGCGTTCGAATATCGAGGAAGCCCGCGCGCGCCGCGCGCCGGTCGTGGCGATCGCTTCCGAAGGCGACGAGGGGCTCATGCATCTCACTGACGACATCATTTACGTGCCACGGACCATAGAAATGCTTTCGCCGATCCTGAATGTCATTCCGCTGCAACTGTTCGCCTACCACGCGGCCATCGCCCGCGGCCTCGATCCGGACAAGCCACGGAACTTGGCGAAGTCTGTTACCGTTGAATGATTTCAGCACTCCAGCACTTCCTCACTCTCCCAAACTTCCACCCTTATGAGCAAAGCCGTGATCCCGACGTTCGAGGAAGAACAAGCGCTCGCAGCGCAGGGTTTTTCGTGCGTCGCGGGGACTGATGAAGTCGGCTGCGGGTGCTGGGCCGGACCGGTCATGGCGGCGGCGGTGATCTTGCCTGTCGGCGTCGAGTTGATGCTGGTGCGCGATTCCAAAGCCCTGTCGCCGGCGCAGCGGGAGCGTTCGGCCGAGGAAATCAAGGCCAAAGCCGCGGCCTGGGCGGTCGGTTCGGCTTCGGTCGAGGAAGTCGATCAGTTGAATATCCGCCGCGCGGCCGCACTCGCCATGACGCGGGCGATCGCGTCCTTGCCGATCCGGCCTGACTACGTCCTGAGCGACGCTTTCCGCATCCCGGGCCTCGACATTCCGCTCAAGAACATCATCCGCGGCGACGCCAAGGTGGTATCGATCGCGGCCGCTTCGATCATCGCCAAGGTCGCGCGCGACCGGCTCATGGACGAGCTGGCCGCGGAACACCCCGGTTACGGTTTCGAGCGGCACAAAGGTTACGGCACCAAAGAGCATCAACAGGCACTGGAGCGCCAGGGTATCTGCCCAATCCATCGGCGGACCTACGCGCCGATCAAGAAATTTTTGGCCAAAACCTGATCTTATGAAGAAACAAGACGATTTGACGACCGTCGCGGAACTTAAGAAATGGGTGCGGCGTTTCCGCGATGACCGCGACTGGCTCCAGTTCCACGATCCGAAGAATCTGGCCGAAGCGATCTCGATCGAAGCGGCGGAACTTCTGGAACTTTTTCTCTGGAAAGAGAAAGCCGAGATCGGACAGTTGATGGACAAGGACGCCGCTTACCGGCTGGCCGTGGAGGAGGAATTGTCGGATATCGTCATGACTTGTCTGAGTTTCGCCAACGCCTCCGGGATCGACGTGGCCGGCGCGCTCGCGGCCAAACTGAAGAAGGCGGAGCAGAAATATCCGGTCGCCAAAGCGCGCGGCAAAGCGACGAAATACGACCGGCTTTGAGCGCTAGCGATCGATCCGACACGAACGGCAGAGCCGGGGTCAGACCCCCGGTTTTTTGTCGCAACCAAGCCCTTGCCCGTACGTCGGCGATGTGTTAAGAAAATCGTGTTCTTTCACAAAACTTCCAAGGAGTGCCGTGATGGCCAAACAGAATATCGGCTCGCTCTACCGTAAATTCGTGGCCCAGCTTCGGGAGATCGCCCTGCTCGCCTCCGCGAACAATATCGCGGAATACGACATGGAGGTCTTCATGCCTCCGGCCGGTGCAGATCACCGGTCCGACGTCATGGCGCTGATCGCCGGGATCGTCCATACGAAGCGGACCTCGGCGGCGTTGTGGCGACGGGGCGAAAAATTGCTCGCGGCCGTCGAGAACGGCCTGCTCAGCGAGACGGAAGCGATCATCGTCCGCCGCACCATGAAGGATCTTGAGCGCGAACGCAAACTTCCGAAGCGCCTGGTCGAGGAGCTGGTCAAGACCACCGGAGCCGCGCACCATGTCTGGATCGAGGCGCGCGAGAAGTCGGATTTCTCGCTGTTCCTGCCGTCGCTTCAGAGGATCGTCGAACTGAAGATCGAGGAAGCCGAAGCGGTCGGCTGCGGCGGATCGCCTTACGACGCCCTGCTCGGCCAGTACGAGCCGGGTATGACCGCCGAAATGGTCGAGGCCGTCCTCAGTCCGCTCTGCGACTTCCTCAAAGTGTTCGTGCGGCGGCTCGGAACCGGCAACGCCCCCAAGGAGCTGAAGATCCGTCTGACGGCCAAACATCAGGCTCGGATCTCCAAGGATCTGGCGAAGCTCATCGGCTTCGATTTTCGCGCCGGCCGCTTGGACGCGAGCGCTCACCCGTTCACTTCCAAAATGCATCCGGGCGATGTCCGCATCACCACGCGCTACGATGAAAGCGACCTGCTTTCGTCGATTTACAGCACGATCCACGAGACCGGCCATGCGCTTTATGATCACGCTTTGCCGTCCGATCAGTTCGGCAATTGCGCCGGCGAAGCGGCCTCGTACGGCATCCACGAGTCGCAATCGCGGCTGTGGGAGAATCTGATCGGTCGCAGCCGCGAGTTCTCGAGATTGCTGGCGGCGTTCATGACCGGGTCCGGCGAGGATTACGAGCTCTGTCTTCCGGATGAGGACAGTTTCTATCGCGCGCTCAACGTCGTGAAGCCGTCGCTCATCCGCACCGAGTCCGACGAGGTCACTTACAACCTCCATGTCGCCCTGCGGTTCGAGATCGAACGCGGTCTCATCGAAGGCCGGATCGCGGCCAAGGATCTGCCGGAGATCTGGAACGCCAAGATTCGCGAGTATCTCGGCGTCGAAGTGCCGAGCGACAGCGTCGGCGTCCTGCAGGACGTTCATTGGTCGGCGGGACTCTTCGGTTATTTCCCGAGTTACGCGCTCGGCAATCTCTACTCCGCTCAGCTGCTCGAGGCTGCGGTGCGCGAGTTGCCGGATCTGTGGTTGCGCGCCAACGGCGAACAATTCACCTGGTTGCGCCTCTGGTTGTACGACAAAGTTTGGCGTCATGGCGGACTGCTGATGCCGGTCGAGATCGTGACCCAAGCCACGGGCGCTCCGCCATCGGCTGACGCTTTCCAGCGCTATCTGGAGCGCAAATTCATTGAGATCTATCAGCTGAAGTAAAACTTGACCCCCTCTTTCGGGAGGGGGTTTTTCTTTGCGCCGCCGCGGCATTTCAGAAATCGCGGACCACAAAGTTATTCGTTTCAATGAACGGCGGGGTCCCGCCCGGAGGCGGGAGAACCGGAGTATATTCCGCGGCCTATGATGCAGTCTGACCGCGAAGCGGGCGGACAGTTACAAATTCGCGGCTAAGGCCGCCACTTCTCGGCGCAACCCGCATGACCGCGGGTTACAAAAAAGCCGCCCGTGTTCGGGCGGCAAGCGATCGTCAGTTGGGACTGCGGATGCTGGCGGCGATGATGTTCGCTTCATCATCCAGCGGGTCCTGGTCCGAAGGCCAGATCGCATTGATCAGGAGGATCATGGATGGAGCGTTCGGATCTAAATGAATGAACGTCTTGCCGGAATTGAGTCCGTCGCCAGAGGTCCAAACGAACTCGAACTCATCTTTGCCGGTCGTGTCGATCAGACCAAGCAATAGACCTTTTTTAGCCCTCATGCTGGCCGCGATTCTTTCAGCCAGATAGTGCAGTTGGGCGTTGCCGATCCAGGGAGCGGTCATGACCGAAATCATGGCCATAGCGGTAGGTTTCACGAGCATGAGCGACCCCTCGGGCGGCCGCTGATAGTCGTCGCCGAAGTCGTCGTCGTCCAGATCGTTGATTTCGAACCAGCCGGGCAGCCGCAGCCAGTGCCAATTCTTGTTCATTTGTCACCTCCGATTTTCCTTAAAGAGCGCCTTGGATCTTCATCCCAGGTGCGGGCACGTTAACATCTTTAACGATCATTTGCCAAGCGCGGCTGTCCGGAGCAGTTGTTCCAGCGCGGCGGCGCTTTTTTCCCAGGAATAGTTTTTTGCGCGGGCGAGGCCGGCGGCTGACAGGGAACGGCGCAGCGCTTCTTCGCGGCGGATGCAATCCATGGCTTCGGCCAGTTCGCTGGCGTTGTAGGGATCGACGAGCAGTCCGGCTGCGCCCACGACTTCGCCGAGCGACGAAGCGAAACTCGCGATGACCGGCGTGCCGCAGGTCATGGCTTCCAGGGGCGGCATGCCGAAACCTTCGTAGAACGACGGATAGACGAGCGCCAGCGCGGCGGCGTAAAGCGCCGGCCGGTCGCGGTCCGGAACGTAGCCGAGGAAGCGGATCCGGTCTTTGGCCGGCGAGGCGGCCGCGCGCCGCAGGATGCCGTCGTAGAGCCAGCCTTTGCCGCCGGCGATGACGAGCTCAGTGTCGCCGCCGAGTTTTTCGAACGCGGCGATGGCGCCGGTGATATTTTTGCGCGGTTCGAGCGTGCTGAAGACTAGAAAGAATTCCCGGTCCAGACCGTAGGTCCGTCTGACCGACTTCACGGCTTCTGCGCCGGCCGGGCGGAATTCCTCGCCGGCCGCGGGACTCACGACGGCGATGCGGTCAGCTGACAGCCCTAGCCAGTCGATGATGTCGGTCTTGGTGTGTTCGGAGACGGCCGCGATGGCCGCGGAGCGGCGGAGCAGTTCGGCCGGTCGGACCAGGTCGTGCCACAGCCGTTGTTTGGCGGAGAAGAATTCCGGATAGCGCACGAACGAGAGATCATGGACCGTGGCCACGAGCGGCAGACGCGTCGCGACGAAATTCAGATTCGGCAGATAAACGATGTCGGCTGGTCCGGCCAGTTCTTCGATGAGCGGTCGGCCGGCGGCGGCGACGCTCAGGTTCAGCAGGCGGTTCGGCCAGGCGTGGAACGAGTGGCGGATGGTCGGTCCGGCAGCCGGGACGTCGGCGGGATAGCGCCGCCCGGACGCGTTGCAGAAGAGGGTGTAGGCCGCGGTCGCGGGGTCGGCGGCGCGATCGAGCAACGCCGAAACCAGCCTGGCCGCGTAGTTGGCCACGCCGCTGCGCTGACCCTCGAGCATGGGGCGGGTATCGATGATCGTTCGCATGGGGTCAGTTTAACACGGACGGCCGCTATCTAGAATAAAAAAAACGGCCCGAAGGGGCCGTTTCTCTGCCATTGGTTAACGGCCATCAGCTGAATGCCACTTGTCGATCTCGGCCTGGATGTAGGCGGAGAGTTTCGATTTGAACAGCTCGGTGTCGAATTTTTGCGCGTGCGCCCGCACCTGGAGCGGGTCGAATTTCTCCGGCGCGAAGCGGATGATCTCGTTGGCCAGTTCTTCCCAGTTCTGTTCTTCGATGAAGCTGCCGCTCACGCCTTCGACGACCGTCTCTTCCGCGCCGCCTTTGCGGTAGGCGATCACCGGGCGTCCCGAGGCCATGGCTTCGACCGCGGTGATGCCGAAATCCTCCTCCTGCGGGTGGAGATAGGCGATGGCCTTGCGGTAGAGGTCGGCTTTCTCTTCTTCGGAAACCTTGCCGACGAATTCGATATTCTTATGCGCCAGGGAGCGCAGCTTGCCGAGTTCCGGTCCGGAACCGAAGATCTTGAGTCTGATACCGAGCTTGTTGAACGCCTGGACGACGATGTCGAAACGCTTGTAGGCGACGAGGCGGCCGCCGGCGACGTAATAATCCTCGGTCCGCGGCGCGATGGAGAATCGCGAAGTCTCGACCGGCGGATGGATGACCACGCTGTCGCGCTGGTAGTACTTGCGGATGCGGCGGCGCACGGTCTCGGAGTTGGCGATGAACCGGTCGACGCGTTCGGCGGCGTGGCGGTCCCAGATGCGCAGCTGCGACAGCAGGTAAGGGACGAAGGCTTTGATGGGTCCCGGCAGGCCGAGTTCTTTGACGTAGGAATGGGTGTCCGACCAGAGATAGCGCGTCGGCGTGTGGCAGTAGCAGAAATGCAGCGCGTCCGGCCGCGTGATCACGCCCTTGGCGAAAGCCGAGGTACTTGAGAGCACGACGTCGTAGCCATTCAGGTCGTAATGTTCGGTCGCGGCCGGCATGAGCGGCATGGACCATTTGTAGTGGCGGAGCGCGAATGGCAGCTTCTGCAGGAAGGAGGTGCGGATGTCCTTGTTGTCGAAAGCGCTGCCGACGCGTTTGGGATCATGGAACAGGGCGTAGGTCGGAGCCTCCGGCCACATCTGCTGGAAAATCTGAAGCACGCGCTCAGCGCCTCCATCTTGGATCAGGTAGTCGTGAACCAGGGCGAACTTCATGGTTGTTTTAATAAGCTCCTTTTCGGCTCAGTACCGCGAGCGGCGTCTTGATCAGGATCGCCAGATCGAGCCAGGGCGACCAGTTCTCGATGTAGTAGGTGTCGAGCCGGACCTCCTCGTCGAAATTCAGGTCCGCGCGGCCCGAGATCTGCGCGAGGCCGGTGATGCCGGGCTTCACGGTGAAGACGCGGCGATGATGATCCTTGTATTTCGCGACCTCTTCGGGCAGGTGCGGGCGCGGGCCGACGAGGCTCATCTTGCCGGTGAAGACGAGGAAGAGTTCCGGCAGTTCGTCGATGGAATATTTCCTGATGAACGTGCCGACGCGGGTGACGCGCGGATCGTCTTTGATCTTCACGAGCGGCCCTTCCTTGCGCGTGTCGCGATCGGCCAGTTCGGTGTAGCGCAGGTTATGGGTGTTGGGCCGCATGGAGCGGAATTTGAAATAGCGGAACGGCCGGCCGTGTTCGCCGACGCGCGTCACGGGCGATCCGTCGTCGAGCCGGCTGAAGAAGACCGGGCCGCGCGAATCGATCGCTACGGCGAGTGCGGCGAGCAGCATGATCGGCGAGGTCAGGATGATGAGGAGGAGCGAACCGATGACGTCGAAGATCCGTTTCAGGACGCGGCCCCAGCCGTCGAGGCGCGTGCCTTTGATCTCGACGATCGGCAGGCCGGCCACGGTCGAGAGTTCCATATTGTGGCTGTGGGTCGCGAGCAGGTCGGCCGAATACTTGAAGGCCAGTTGGCGCGATTCGCAGAAGCCGAGGATGCGGGACAGGTCCTCGCGGCTGAGATCGGGGTTCGTGACGATGACCTCGTCGAGCGCTCCGGTCGCGGCCAGGCCGGCGAGTTCTTTTTCGGCCTCGTCATCGAAGCCGGCGATGGTCTTGATCATCTGGAAACCGAAGGCGGGATTTTTGGCGAAAGCCGCGGTCAGGGTCTTGGTGACGCGCTCGTCGCCGCCGATGACGATCACGCGGCGCACGCCGACGCCGAAGCGGACGAGCAGGCGTTGGAGCAGCCGGATCAGGACGCGGCCCAGGCTCAGGTAGATGAAAGCGACGATCCAGGCCGCGAGGATGATGAAGCGGGAGGAGAAGAGTTCGCGGCGGAAGAAGACGATCACGATGAAGGTCAGGATCGATGCCGAGCTGGCGAAAAAGATGCGCGAAATCTCCATTGTGAGGCGGCGCGGGCCGCGGACGGCGTAGAGTCCGGAGAGTGCCATGAACATCACGAACAGGAGGCCGGCGCCGGCGGCGAGGAGCAGGAAACGGTTCCAGGGCAGGTCGAAAGCGACCGGACGAAGAGCGGCCAGCCAGCCGAAGCGGACGGAGTAGGCGGTGATGGCCGCGAGGAAGACCAATAGGAAATCCAGGGGGACGAGGACGACCGTGAAAGCGAGTTCGCTCTTTTTCATAGGCGTGGGAGTGTTTACCTATATTAGAGCGAATGGCGATTTGAGGCAATATGGCGGAAATAAGCCCGAAACGGCTGCCCAAAAAGACGCAAACGCCGCGTCCTCGTCTGGGGACTTCGCGGTCCGGCAGCCCCGTATTTTTAGGCGTTAAAGATCATTGACAAAATAGCGTTTTTGCGCTAGGTTTTCAGCACAAGTGTTCTTTTTATGGCAGGCCTCAAGTATGCCTAATGACAGGCGTACAGGGGGTAAGCCAAAAACAAGGAGTCAGGTCATGGTCCAGAAGAAGAGTGAGTTCGTCAGTGCCGCCGGCACCACCTTTGAGATCATCCAGAAGCTCTCCGGAGCCGTCCGCGACCTCGGCGGGTCGGATGATCACCTCCGTCGGATCCTCTCCGACGAGGAGCTTCGTCGCGAGATCGCCAAGCTGCTCGTTGCGGGTACTTGTCGCAAAACCCTTGGTGACATGCTCAAGGCCTGCGGCAATGACTGGGCGAACTCCGCCATTACCGAGGAACATTTCCCGGTGAAGCCCGAACTCTTCACTGTGGCCGGCACCAAGGTCTTTCACTTCAACCGAATCATGACCACGAAGGAGGTCGAGGCGGCCATCAGGGCCAAGGGGTACGAGCCAGCCTCGATCGAGACTCTCCTCGCCTACGGCGTGGAGAATCCCAGAGAGCAGCGGAAGCACCCCATCGTCGCCCTCGGCTCCTCCTGGGTGCATCCCGGCGGCAGCCGTGAGGTCCCTTGTCTGTGCGAGTACGACCGCAAGCGGCAACTTCGCCTGTGGTATGCCAACCCCAAGAACTATTGGTGCGAGGACTACTGTTTCCTCGCCTCCCGCAAGTCCAGCATGTTGTTCGTCGCGGACCCCCAGCTCAATGTCTTCGATCAGATGATCGAAGACTGCAAGTTTGTTGATGTCGACCACGACATCAACGAGCAGAACTTTCCACTCGCCGGCCCGGTCGTAGACGTGTCAGACATGCTGCTGGTCAGCCAGAAAGATTTTGGCAGCCAGGGCAAAACCTTCGCTCAGATTAAGACCTTTATCGACAGCGAGGGTTATCGTTGCGCGACTCTAGCCGAGCTGATTGACTACGCTAAGGCGAAGTGGGACGACAAGGATGCAGTCATCGCTCTCGGCTCCTTCTGGGTGGATCAGCATGGTCATCGTGTCGTACCGCGGCTGTATAGGGGTGTTCATGGTCCCGGGCTAGATCTGCTGGATCGTCTTGATGACTTGTCGGGTATTTCATACTCGTTCCTCGTCGTCCGCAAGTAACTCTCGAATCCTTTCGGCCCATACCACGTCGTGGTGCGGGCCGATTTTTTTATACTGATGTTTGCGGCTAAGACGACAACCGGCGGCTACGGCTGCGGACAGTAGAGTCTGGAAAAGATCATTGACAAAATCGCCTATTTATGCGATTGTTTCGGCACAAGTGTTCTTTTCATGACAGTCCCTAGGTTCGTCTGATGTCAGACGTATAAGGGGTAAACCATAAACAAGGAGTCAGGTCATGGTCCAGAAGAAGAGCGAGTCCGTCTTTGCCGTCGGCACCACCTTTGAGATCATCGTGAAGCTCTCCGGAGCCGTCCGCGACCTCGGCGGGTCGGATGATCACCTCCGCCGGATCCTCTCCGATGAGAAGCTCCGTCGCGAGATCGCTGGGCTGCTGGTCGGTAAGTCCCTCGCCGAGATGATCGCCAAGTGCAAGTTCAGCTACGTTAACCCCGTCATCGACGAGCAGAACCTTCTGCTCGCCGGACCGGTCGCGGATATATCGGACATGCTGGTTGTCAGCCAGAAGGATCTTGGCGGTCAGGATATGACCACTGCCGCAGTCGAGGCTGCCATTGACTGTATGGGTTACCGTCCTGCGTCCCTCGTCGAACAGCTCGTCTATGCCAAGGCGAAGTGGAACGGTAAGGACCACGTGAACGCTTGGGTGGAATCGCATAACCAACGCTACATCTCGAGTCTGTCCGGGGATGGCGCCGGCGACCGCGAGTTGACCTTGTTCCGAATCGTATCTGGGTTCTGCTGGTTCGGTGACATTCGTTTTCTCGTCGTTCGCAAGTAATCCAGAGCCTCTCGGCCCGCGTCATGTCATGGCGCGGGCTTTTTTGTTGCGATGTTGTTATGGCCGCATCTTTAGTTGGTCGGACTAGGATGCGATCGGTATTTCAGAACAGGATTCGTCGCCAGCATATTTTTAAAGCCGAGAAATTGATTAAGCTTACGGGCCTGGGAGGTTGACAAAAAGGCTAATTTGAGCTATTATCCAGCGGTCAGGTCGACCGGATGATCGCCCCGCAGTACTGCGGGGAGGAAAGTCTGAACACCTCCCGCATTCATGCGGGAAAAGGGACAATCGCTAACGGCGACCGGGAGCAAGCGTCGGAATTTCTTTTCAATAGCCAATTGGCGAAAGAAGTTTCGCGTCCAAGCCCAGGGAGAGTGCAACAGAAAATACACCGCCTGCGCCCCGTGATGACGAGCGAAAGCGAGTCATTTTACGGGGCTAGAAGCGTCACCGGCGCAAGCTAGTGCCGACAAGGCAAGGTTGAAATCGTGAGGTAAGAGCTCACGCGGGACTGCGGGGCGTGAGCCGTGAAAGCGGCTTTTACGCCCCCACGGACAAGAACCTTCGGGTTCCAATATCTGGCCGCGCGAGCGGCGCCGTGGAAAACCCTGTCCGGTGCAAGAGCAAGTTTGGTAGCTCGCAGGCCGCAGTCGCAAGGTTGCGGCCAAGGCCGCTGGCAACAGCGGTCGCAGAGAGATGATCATCGCCTCGCGGTCAAACGCGGGGTACAAAATTCGGCTTACAGGCCGGCCTGACAAGAAAAACCCTCAAGCAGAGATGCTTGAGGGTTTTTTATCAGATCAGAGATGAACAGCGGTTCAGCCGCGGAGTCCGGCAAAGCGCCGAAGGAGCGGATCGGGATCCCAGGCCTGACGGTTCAGGGCGGTCTCGATCATCTCCTCGCACTCCCAGCTTTCGCCTTTGGACCACAGGTCGCGCAGGAACCGGCTGGCGTCCGAAGACCTGAACCAGGTCTGGCCGTAGCGCAGTTCGAGATGCTCCCGGAGCTGGGCGGCCGCGAGTCGGGCCCGGAGGCGGTCAGCCGAGCCGAAGCCGCGGTCCAGATCCAGGAGATAGAGCTCTCCGTCATGGTTGAGGCCGGTCTGGGAGGACAACAGGTGATGATAGTTGAACTGATTGCGCCAGTTGTCGAGCGGACTCTTCTGCAGCTCCATCGCATAGGCGAATTGGCCGATGTGACGGCGCAGCTGATAGAGGTCCGCCAGTTTCCGACGGCCCGCCACTTCGGCCGCCGCGGCCGCGTCCAGTCCCAGCACCGCCGCGAGCCACTCTTCATTCTGGAGCAGAGACTCCAGCAGGAAGGCGCAGGTCTCGGCGAGAGCGCGGGAGCGTCCGAGGTTGCGGAATTCGAAGGGCAGCCGCGGATCCATGGAAGCGCTGAACCAGGCCTGTCCCGCCTCGTGGAGGAGGGCGGCATAGTCTGCCGCTCCGCCGCGAGGTTTCAGGAACAGGCGGATCTCGGCTGGCGCGTTGCACGCCACGCAGAGGATGCCGTCATCGCTGGCCGGACCAGTCTCGAGTTCCAGCTTGATGTCGGATCCGTCGAGATCCAGGCCGAGGCCGCGGAAGGTCTCCCGCGCGGCCGCGAGCAGCCGTCGCGCCGGGAAGATCCTGTCGAACTCCCGGTTCGCGAGCAGATAGGACTCGTGAGCCCGCGACAGTCCCGGGAATTTCCGTCCCGAGCGCTGCCGCCGGACGAGCCGGCTCATGCCTTCGTCGTAGACGTCCTGGGTCTTTTCGGACACGGTTTTCGCGATCGCGAGCAGATCGTCGTAGCTGACGCGCTTGCGTCCGCTATAGAACTGCAGCTCGGTCGCGAAACCATGGCGGGCGAGCGTCCGGTGGAAACGGTTGTTCCGGTCGACGAGCAGCGGGTTAAGCTTTTCTTCGACGCAACGGACGTAAGCCGACCAGAGCTGTTCGCGCTTGTCGGCGCTGCGTTCCTGGCTCAGCCGGCGCTGGAGATCGGGGAGCGGCGTTTTCGCGCCGTTCACGTTGATCATCGCGCCGCGGATGGCCGTGGCGGCCGCGTCGTCGCAGGGAGCCAGATGTCGGCCGATGAGTCCCTCGAGCAGGAACCAGGCCAGCCGGTCGAAGCGCTCCGGAAATTTCTTGGCCGGCATGCGGCTGAACGACTCGGAAGCTTCCCGCGTCTGTCTGATGTTGCGCGGGGCGAACAGGTTCGCGTACGCCTGAAAGATGGCAACGGTCTGCTGTTCAGTTTTCCGTCCGGAGCCGATGGCCAGGTTCTCGAGACCGAGGTCATAGAGATAGTTGGCGCAGTCTTCCAGGGTCTTCTCGTGTTGCGACGGTTCGTGCGGCTGGAAAGCCAGGCTGCCGCGTTTGGCGGGTTTGCTCTTGGAATTGCGTCCGGCGGCGTTTTGCCGGCGGCTCGCGTAGTACTTGCCGAAACTGATCATGAAACCCTCCCGGGTTGGTGGTGATCGCGCTGTTCATTGGATTGTAAAGATCAACCGGCCATTATAGACCGGTTGATCCCAAATGTCAATCCGCTGTCGGGCGCGATCGGCGCTGTCGCAACCCTTACCGGATCCCGATCCGCTCCCTCACTTCGGTCATGGTTTTTTTGGCCACGCTGCGCGCTTCTTTGGCTCCCGCCTCCAAGATCTCCCAGACCTTTTTGGGTTTGGTCACCAGCTTTTTGCGCCGTTCCCGGAAGTCGGCGAAATGTTCGGCGATGCGCGTCGCGACCAGGCGTTTCAGTTCCGCGTATTTGATCGGCTGGGCGGCCAGGATGCGGTCGGCTTCCTCGGCGGAACCGAAGGTCCGGAGCAAGGTGAGCAGGTTCCAGACGCCGGCCACGCCGCGGAGCGCCGGGTCGTCCTCGTGCGCTTCGGCGTGCAGCGTCATCTTGTGTTCGAGTTCCTCTTCGGAGAGCGAGAGGATGCCGGTGGATTCGGTCACCGCGGATTTGATCTTGTCGTAGATGACGTCCGGTTCGTCGGTGAGCGCGATGAGCGAGCGGTCGCCGAGGCTCTTCGACATCTTCTTGAGCGGGTTGGTGAGGCTCCGCAGTTTCGGCGTTTCGGTGTAGAGCGGCTTGGCCTCGGGGAAGACGTTGCCGAATTTGTTGTTGAAGAAATGGGCGATGTCGCGGGTCAGTTCGACATGCTGGGTCTGGTCGCGGCCGACCGGCACGAACCCGCCTTTGTAGATGAGGATGTCCGCGCTCATCAGCACCGGATAATCGAACAGTCCCATGTTGATGTTCTCCTGCTGGCGGCCGGACTTGTCCTTGAATTGGGTCATGCGCTCCAGGAACGAGACCGGCGTCACGGTGTTGAATATCCAGCCGAGCTCGGTGTGTTCCGGCACGTCGGATTGCACGAATAGGGTGCATTTTTCCGGGTCGAGTCCCAGGGCCAGCAGGTCGGCGGCCAGGTCGAAGACCTGCTGCCGTTTGGCGGCGGGATTATAGTCCTCGGTGATGGAGTGGTAATCGGCGATGAAGAAGAAGCAGCGGTAGGCCGGGTCGTCCTGCAGCTTGAGCCAGTTGCGGTAGGAGCCGGCGTAATTGCCGATGTGCGATCGGCCGCTCGGCTGGACGCCGGAGACGACGATCTTGGGTTGTTTTTTGGGTTCAGCGGTCTTGGTCATATGATATCCAGTATAGATTATGAGACGGTAAAAGTGTAGGAGAGTGCAGGAGTGGGGGAGTGAGGGAGAGACGGAGTCAGGAAGTGGTGGAGAGACGGAGTGGCGGAGTCAGAGAATTACGAAAAAGCGGGGATTGATGTCCCCGCTTTTTACTTCTTGATGACTCCGTCTCTTCGTCTCTCCCTGACTTCTACACTTCGATGATGACCGGCAAAACCATCGGCCGGCGCTTGATGGCGTTGAAGAGGAATTGGCCGATGTCGTTGCGGATCTTGTTCTTGAGGTGTTCCTCGAAGGCCGGCGATTTCTTGTCGGTGTCGGTGAGGATCTTCTTGACGCGGCTGCGGGCCTTCTCGATCATCTCCTTGTTTTCGCGCATGTAGACGAAGCCGCGCGAGAGGATGTCGGGCGAACCGACGAGTGCGCCGGTCTTCTTATCGATGGTGGCGATGATGACGAAGATGCCGTCCTCGGCGAGCATGACGCGGTCGCGCAGCACCACCTGGGAGACGTCGCCGACGCCGAGGCCGTCGACCATGACGTAGTCGGTCATGACACGCTCCTCGGTCAGGCGTCCGCCGCGGGCGTCGAATTCCATGACCTGGCCGTTCTCGGCGACCATGATGCGGTCGCGCGTGATGCCGACCTCTTCGCCGACGCGGGCGTGTGCTTCGAGCATGAAGCGGTTGCCGTGGATCGGAACGAGATATTGCGGTTTGACCAGCCGCAGCATGAGCTTAAGATCTTCCTGTTTGGCGTGGCCGCCGGCGTGGACGTCGAGATTCTGGTAGTGGTAGACGGTCGCGCCGTGTTTGACGAGCGTATCCTTGAGCGTCTGGACGGTCCGCTCGTTGCCCGGCACGACCGAGGACGAGAAGACGAAGCCGTCGCCTGGTTTCACATAGAGGTAGCGGTGTTCGTTGTTGGCCATGCGCATGAGCACGGCGTTCTTTTCGCCCTGGGCGCCGGTGCAGAGGATGACGATCTTTTCGTCAGGGAGCTTGCCCGCCGCGCCCTCCTCGATGATGGTGCCGGGCTTGATCTGCATGTAGCCGAGCTGGTGGGCGATCTCGATGTTGTTGTTCATGCTCCGCCCCTCGATCAGCAGCTTGCGGCCGTATTTTTCGGCGAGCGTGATGATCTGCTGGGCGCGCGTCAGGAGCGACGAGAAAGTGCCGATGATGATGCGGCCTTTGGCGCTCTGGAAGATGCGTTCGAGCTCGACTGAAACCTGGCGCTCGGAGATCTGGTGGCCGGGGCTGTCGGCGTTCGTGGAATCGGACATGATGGCAAGCACGCCCTTCGCGCCGAAGGAAGCGATGTGCGCCAGATCAGCCGGCTCATCGTTCACCGGGGTGAAATCGAATTTGAAATCGCCGGTGTAGAGGATGGTGCCGTACGGCGTGTGGATCGCCGCGCCGAAAGCGTCGGAGATGTTGTGATTGACATGGAACGGCTCGAAGACGAAGTGCCGGCCGAGCGCGATCTTCATATTGTCCTTCACGAGCTGGATCTTGAGCGACTTGGCGTTGCCGAATTCTTCCTGGCGCTTGCGGATGATGCCGGCCGTGAGCGGAGCGGTGTAGATGACCGGATTGCCGAGGCGGCTGATCGTGAGCGGGATGCCGCCGATGTGGTCCATGTGTCCGTGGGTCACGATGACGCCGCGGATATTCTGTTCGCGCCCCTTGAGCGAAGAGATGTTGGGGATGATGTAGTCGATGCCTGGCATGCCCTCTTCGGGGAACATCATGCCGATATCAATGATGATGATGTCGGCGCCGCATTCGAGCACAGTGCAGTTGCGGCCGATCTCTTCGAGACCGCCCAAAGCGTAGACCTTGAGCTTGGGAGCCAGGATCTTGGGTTGCGGCTGTCCGGGTTTGCCGTTCATGACGGGCCGGAACTGGGCCTGGACCGGATTGAGCGGCAGCGGTGGAGCCGGAAGTTTGATCTGCGGCCGACGGATGGAACCCTGCGCGAGCGGGGACGGTCCGTGGCGATGCCCCGGGCGCTGATGTTGCGGCCGGCGCGGCCTGTTATCTGTTACCATAATTAAAATGTGTTCGCCGCGGAGAGCCGCAGCCGGAGCGAGAGCACTCCTGATCTATAAGAGTCCCGTTTGCACGGGTGAATATTGGGTTAATGTGTTCCTCAACCATCTCTAACGGATACGACCGTTACCGCAGAGGAAAGTGGGAGATGCGGAGGGGATAGTTCGCTATCCGCTTTGCGCCGCTCATTTTCTTCTGTCCTTATCAGGCAACTGCCTCTATCATTATTATACCATAATGACAGATCCGGTTGTTTGCTGTCGTCCGATACCATCCCACCTAGCTCGAGCCGCGCTCGAGCGATGTGGGATGGTGCTGCGGGAGGGAGTCCCGCTCGCTTCGACTCGCGGTCCGGGGCGCTGCGCACTGGCGCTTCGCCGGCTCGCGCCTCTCGCGCCCTTCGACTCCTTATTTATACCAGATGACTGTCGCCGCCCTGTGGGCGGCACCAATCATCTGGTGCTGCGGGAGGGAGTCGAACCCTCATGACCTTGCGATCGCTAGCTCCTGAAGCTAGTGCGTCTGCCATTTCGCCACCGCAGCGTATATTTTTATTGCGGGAGGGAGTCGGCCTCCCTCGTAAAAGATCTGAAATTACTCGGTCGGCCCGGGGCGCCCCTTGGCGCCCGTGCGCCGCTGCGTTGACTTGCGGCGCACCCCTCATGACCTTGCGATCGCTAGCTCCTGAAGCTAGTGCGTCTGCCATTTGTTTCGCTCGCGTAGAAATTGTAATCGCTCGCGAAACCCCGGGCACGTCTTCGCGCCCGTGCGGCGCTCGCCGGTTCGCGCCGCACCCACCGCAGCGAGAACTTTTGTCCGTATAATATGCCTGATTTTGGCTGATTTGTCAAGTTGGTGGGGGAGGCGGAGAGACGGAGTTGGGGAGAGACGGAGTCAGGGAGAATATAATAGTTCTGACTCCGTATCTCCGTCACTCCATGACTCTATGACCTCGTATCTTCCTCACTTCCAAACTCTCCTCGTATTGATATACCAATTGATGACGTTCGAGAAGCGGTCGGCCGGGATGAAGATCGTGCCGTTATCGATGCCCTTGATCTTGCTGCTCACGGCGTAGGTATAGGTGGGGCTGTAGAGGAAGATCGCCGGCACCTCTTCGGCCAGGATGTCCTGGAATTCCTTATAATAGGTCGCGCGTTCCTCTTCCTTGGTGGTCAGGCGCGATTTTTCCAGCAGCTCGTCGGCGCGGCGGTTGCTGAAGACCGCCAGGTTCAAGCCTGGCGCGGCGTTCTGCGATGAATGCCAGAACGGGTACGGGTCCGGATCCGGCCCGATGATCTCGCCGTAAAGCAGAGCTTCGTATTCGCGCGTCTTGATCTTGTCGCGGGCGATCTTGGAGGCGGGAGTGATCTCGAGTTCGGCTTTGACACCGACGCTTGCCCAGTTCTGCTGGATGATCTGGGCGACGGCGATGCTGTCCTTGGAGTCGACGGTCGTGAGCGTGATGGCGAGTTCGGTCTTGGTCACCGCCTTGGTTTTCGCGTCCTTGGATTCTTTCTGCCGCAGGCCGCCTTCGCCGATCTTCCAGCCCTCCTGGTCGAGCAGCGCCGCGGCTTTGGTCGCGTCGAGCGAGTAGCGTTTGACTTCGGGATGGAAGCCGACGAAGCCGGGCGGGATGGGTCCGTAGATGGGAGCCCCGGAATCGCCCAGGACCTCCTTCACGATCCGGTCGCGGTCGATGGCGAGCGCCAGCGCCTGGCGGACGGCTTTCGAACCGAGCTGCGCATTCTTGGCCTGGTTGAAGAAGACCGCCGTGTATTGCGGCAGGCGCAGATCGTAGATCCGGACCGGGCGGAATTTTTTGACCTCGGCAAGCGCGTCGTGCGGCAGGAAACTGATGCCGTCAACGTGTTTGCCAGTCAGGGCTTCGACCGCGGAAGCGAAGTCCGGATAGTACTTGAAGATCAGCGTGTCGAGCAGCGCCTTTTCGCCGTAGTAGTCGTCGTTGCGCGACAGCGTGTAGGAGCGGATGGCACCTTTCTTGTCTTTGATGAAAATATTGAACTTGAACGGACCGGTGCCGACCGGTTTGATGTTCAGGTCCGCGCGCGAGGCATTGGCCGGCTTGATCTCCTGCCACAGGTGGTCGGGCAGGATGCCGAGCGTCAGGATCCCCAGGAACGGCGCGAACGGTTCGGACAGTTTGAAGACGACGGTCTGGTCGTCCGGAGCCTCGACGGCGACGTTCTTGAACTGGCCCTGGTAGGGGCTGTCCCAGCCCGGGTCTTTGACGTGCTCGTAAGTGGCGACGATGTCGCGGGCGGAGAAGTCGGCTCCGTCATGCCAGCGGATGCCGGCGCGCAATTTGAAAGTGTAGGTCTTGCCGTCCTCGGAGATGGCGTAGCTTTCGGCTAGATCCGGCACGAGCTCGCCCTTGGTGTTCGTCCGCATGAGCCCCGAGAAGATCAGCTTGATCAGGTCGCCGTCGGCGTCATTGGTGCCGGCCAGGATCGGATTCACGAAACGCGGTCCGCCGACAGCGGCTTCGGTATATTCGCCGCCCTGGGCCGGGGCGCGCGTCACGTGGTCGGAGTAGTATTTGGTTCCGGCAGCGACGAGCGCGATCACGATGGCCGCTCCGAAGATCTTGAGCAAGCGGCGTTCGACTGGATCAAGATAGCGCCCGAGGTGCTTGAGCTGTCCGAGCGACGGGATGCGCCGGTCCGACAGTCCTAAAACCAGCCGCTTGTCGAGGCTGGAGTCTTTGATGGCTTGGCGCCGCTGCTCGCGACGTCTCAGTGATTCCCAGGCGGAACGGACGGCGCTGAATACGGACATCACAGGTGTGGTTAGTTGGCGGCCGGCAGCGATCAGGCGGCCGGCAGGATGACGGCGGCGATAGAGAGCGCGAAGAAGACGACGGTAAAGACGATAGTGCTGCGGAAAAGGGTCTTTTCCAGGCCGCGTTTGGTCCGGTAGATGTTGCCCTCGCCACCGAAAGTGGCTCCCAGGCCGGTGCCGCGCGATTGGAGCAGGATCGTGGCGATGAGCAGGACTGAAACGGCGATCTGGGCGATGATGAGATATTTCTGCATAATTTTGGCTAAGGCCGCCTTAAGGCTGGCACGGTGTCGATATTCTCACATGGCGACCGGGCTTTGTCAACGCGAAGCTGGCGCGGGACCGCCAGAGTCGTCTTTTGTGTCGGCCCCAGTATTAGGTTATAATATTAAGGTATGTACGAATCAGAATCAGCTGGAAAAAAGCGGAAGGGCCGCAGCGTCGGGGCAGTGATCGGTTGGACCGTTTTGTCGCTGATTTTCGTGTTTCTGGCGTATATCGGCTATCGCACCTGGTATTACTACGACAAGATCAGGCATGGCGAGCTCATCGACCTGTCGCAATTCGCCGGCGAGATGACCACGTCCGACTCAGTTTCGCCGTTTGCCGCCGTTTACGCCGATCGTTCGGTCGTGGAGGATCAGAATGCTCCGGCTTTCGGGGTGGCTGGGGAGGCGGCCAGGCTGACCGTCGTCGAGTTCGGTGATTATCACTGTCCGTTTTCGCAGCAGGTCGCGAGCGTGGTCCGGGAGATGATGACCATCTACGGCGACCGCGTCCGTTTCATCCATCGCGATTTTCCCACCAAGACGGATCTCGCCGATCCGCTGGCCGCGGCCGTCGCGGCGCGCTGCGCCAACGAGCAGGGGAAATTCTGGCAGTATTACGACCGGCTTTACGTGAATCCGGAACGTCTGGAGGTCGCCGATCTGACCGCTTATGCCACGCAGGTGAATCTGGATCAGACGCGCTTCGAACAGTGTCTGTTGGAACGACGCCACGAGGCGGCTGTAGCCTCGGATATGCGCGAAGGCCGCGCCCTCGGCATCCGCGGCACGCCGACCTTCTTTTTCAACGGGATCAAGGTTGAGGGGGCTCTGAACAGGCAAGCTTTCCAGATGATCATCGATAAGCTGCTGCAATAATAGAGCGCGTATGGGTTTTTTCTTCGGCCAAGGTATCAAGTTGCGTCCCCGCCAGGCGATCCTGGGATTGGCGTCCGGCGTTCAGCTGGGCGTCATGGCGGTCATTTTCCTGCTGCCGCTGCTCCTGCCGGTCGCCGCTCTCGGCCAGGGCGCCGCTCCCGATCCGGGGATTTTGGATCAGGCCATGAAAGAGAGCCGCTGCTTCCAGCTCATCGAGTGCAACAAGGACATGCTCGACCAGACGCTGTGCACGAACAGCCCGCAGAATTGCTGTCTCGGCGATCGCTGCTTCGAACGCAACACCGCGTGCGGCTCGGGTTCGGGCAAGACCGCATCCGGATTCTGCTTCGCCAAATCTCCGCCCTTCCAGCTCGCAGTGAGTTTCGGCGGCACCAACACCGTGGTCGACCTGAGCGACTACATCGTCAGGGTCTATAAGTTCGCCATCGGCATCGCCGCCATCCTCGCCGCCGTGATGATGATGGTCGGCGGTTTCCTGTATCTGACCGCGGCCGATTCCGGACGCGTCTCCCGCGGCAAGGAATACATCGTCGATGCTTTGACCGGTCTGGTCGTGGCTTTCAGCGCTTTCCTGCTCCTGAACACCGTCAATCCTGATACGGTTTCGCTGGCGCTGCCGAAGATCCCGGTCGTCAAAAAGCAGGCGTACGTCGGCTGCACTCTGACTGATTATTGCGCCGGCTGCGGCTTGGAATACGGCATTACCCAAGCGTTCATTGATGATCTGAGCGCTGGCCTGACCGGCCAGGGGGCTTTCAAAGGGGAAGGGTCCAATAAGGTCTTTTGTTCGCCGGACTACATCCTGACGAATATCTCGAGCGGCAGCGGTTACGTGGCCAAGTGCGTCGGCAAAGTTTGCGACCCTAGCTTGTATCGGTCGGGCAGCGCGCCGCCGGCGACCTGCAACATGAATCTGCACAGCTGCCAGAAACCCGCGGCGCCGACCGATGTACCGGCTTGCGGCACTGAAGTCGCTCAGGCCATCAAATTGGCTTCGTTGCCGGCCGGTTCGCCGCCGCCAGCCCCGGATCAGCAGTATCCGGCCTGGTTCTGCCGCTCATGCAATCCTCTCGGTTCGGCTTGTTCGCCGACAGGCCAGAATCCCCGGTGTTGCGGCGGTTATTGCGGCCAGGGCGGCTGCACCACCGGCCAACCCGGCGACGCGTGCAACGACAACAAGGATTGCGCCTCGAATATCTGCCAGACCAACTGGGGGAATTCCTGTTCCGAGGGATTGGTCGGCGCGCCCTGCACCAACGATAAGGAGTGTCGCGCGGGTTTCAAATGCAACACCGCGAATAAGAATGTCTGTACTCCGGGCAATAAATTTTCCAAGTGCTCCAGCGATAGCGAGTGTAATACGGGATTCTGTAACACCGGGCTTGGTATTTGTGTGAACAGTCCGAGCGAGGCGCTTGTTCGGCCCAGTTCGACATGTTCGAACGCCGAATGTTCGCGTCTGACTGGCGGGGTATTGAACTATTGCAGCAGTCAAATATCCAGGTGCACCGACGGCTCCGATGGATCGCCTTGCGGTCGCGAGTCTGATTGCGCCTCGGGTCGGTGCGTGGCTTTAGCCGGCATCAGGATCTGCACTTCCGGCGAGTCTGGTTCGGCCTGTGATAATGACTCGGATTGTATCAGCGGCCATTGTTTCACCGAGGGTGATTTCAACGTGTGTACGACCGGCGGTCCTGGCAGCCGCTGTAATAATGCCGAAGGATGCAACCAGGACAGCAGACTGCGGATGGATTGCCTTGGAAATCGCTGCGTTTTCCGGACCGGCACCTGATCGCGCTCCGGTTGCGGGCGCACCCCCGACATCTTTAATGAACGACTCGGCTCCGCGGCGCAAACCGCGGAGTTTTGAGCTTAAAAATGCCGGTTTGCCGCGCTCCGGAGATATTCTGGAACGCCGGTCTGAGCGCCACCCTTGCCAAGACCCGGACCAAGCGATATACTGGGAACTAACTTTTGTCTTTCCGGCCGCCGGACCGCAAGAAGGACCGGCTGACGGCTAACCGCGACCGCCATGAGCCAGCAGGGTTCGAGTATCATCATCAAGGGCGCCCGCGTCCACAATCTCAAGAATATTGACGTGGAGATCCCGAAGAATAAATTCGTGGTCATCACGGGACTTTCAGGTTCGGGAAAATCGTCGTTGGCTTTCGACACCATCTATGCCGAGGGGCAGCGGCGGTACGTCGAGAGTCTGTCGTCGTACGCGCGGCAATTTTTGGAACTGCAGGACAAGCCGGACGCGGACGAGATCCGTGGCTTGTCGCCGACCATCGCCATCGAGCAGCGCACCATTTCCGCGAATCCGCGCTCGACCGTCGGCACCGTGACTGAGGTCTACGATTACCTGCGGTTGCTGTTCGCGCGCGCCGGCCGGCCGAATTGCCCGAAGTGCAAAAAGCCCGTGACGCACGAGAGCCCGCACGAGATCGCCAAACGCGTTCGCTTGCTCATCGACGAGACGCCGCTCGCGATCCTGGCTCCGGTCGTCCGCGACGAGAAGGGTCTGCACAAGCATCTTTTGGATTGGGCCGCCAAGAACGGCTTCAAGGAGGTCCGCTACGACGGTGTCTTCGCGCCGATCGACGAGATGCGCACCATCCGCCGCGACCGCGAAAAACGCTCCACCATCGAGATCGTCATCGCTCGCTACGAGCAGCACGACGAATCGCCGCACCTCGAGGAGCAGATAGCCAAGGCCTTCGATCTGGCCGACGGCTTCCTGCGCATCTGGCGCACTGATTCCGGCGAGGACATCGGTTTCAGCCAGCGGCTGACCTGTCCGACCTGCGGCCTCAACCTGCCCGAACTCGAGCCACGGCTCTTTTCTTTCAATAGTCCGCACGGCGCCTGCGCCGACTGCACCGGCCTCGGCACCAAGCTGAAGGTCGAGCCGGATCTCGTGATCCCGAATCCGCGCCTGACGCTCGCTCAGGGCGCCATCAAACCGTGGACCCGCATCGCCGGCAACCAGAACTGGTACATGAAACTGCTGGCCGCGGTCGCCGAGACGCACGGGTTCTCGCTCGACCTGCCGGCCGACAAACTCGAACAGCGCGCGCTCGACCTCGTGATGTACGGGACGGGGGAGGAGACGTATCTGGTCGACGGCCAGAAAGCCGCTTTCGAGGGCGTCATCCCGAACCTGGAGAAGCGCTACAAGGAGACTGACTCGGATTACGTGCGCCACGAGATCGAGTCCTACATGAACGTGGTCATCTGTCCGACCTGCGTCGGCAAGCGTTTGCGCCCCGAAGCCCTGGCCGTGACTTTCGGCGGCCGGACCATCGCCGAGGTCGTCGGCCTGCCGATCGACGAGGCCGCGGTTTTCTTCGAGGGCCTGGCGAATGCCGCCAAAGCCATCATCGGTAAGCCGGAAAAACGCGTCAAGGAAGCCAAAAAAGAGAGTGTCCTGAACGACCGTGAGGCCAGGATCTCCGCTCAGGCTTTGCGCGAAGCGGTCGTCCGCCTCAAGAATCTCGTTGATGTCGGCCTCGGCTACCTCACTCTCGACCGCTCGGCCGTGTCGCTCTCCGGCGGCGAGCTGCAGCGCGTGCGTCTGGCCACTCAGCTCGGCACCGGCCTCTCCGGCGTCATTTATATTTTGGACGAGCCATCGATCGGCCTGCATTCGCGCGACAACGACCGGCTCATCACCGCGCTCAAGAAACTCCGCGATCTCGGCAACACGGTCATCGTCGTCGAACATGACGCCGCGACCATGGAGGCGGCCGACTACCTGATCGACATGGGTCCGGGTGCCGGCGTGTTCGGCGGCGAGATCATCGCCGAGGGCACTCCGGCCGAGGTCCGGCGCAACAAGGATTCGCTGACCGGGCGCTACCTCACCGGCAAGGATGAGATCCCGATCCCTAAGAAATACCGCCGCGGCTCCGGCAAGGCGCTCTTCATCAAAGGCGCGACGGAATTCAACCTGAAGAACGTTGACGCGCGCATCCCGCTCGGCCAGCTCGTCTGTGTCACGGGTGTTTCCGGCTCCGGCAAATCCACGCTCATCGTCGACATCCTGAGCCGCTCCCTGATGCGCAAACTTTATCGCGCCAAGGAACCGCCGGGCGCGCACAAGGACATCAAGGGCTTGAACGAACTCGACAAGGTCATCAGCATCGACCAGTCGCCGATCGGCCGCACGCCGCGCTCGAATCCGGCCACCTACACCGGCGTTTTCACGGTCATCCGCGATCTCTTCACCGAGATGCCGGAAGCGAAGATGAAGGGTTATGACGCCGGCAAGTTCAGCTTCAACGTCAAAGGCGGCGGCCGCTGCGAAGCCTGCGGCGGCGAAGGCATGGTGCGGATCGAGATGCAGTTCCTGCCCGACGTCTACATCGATTGCGCCGAGTGCCACGGCCAGCGCTACAATGCCGAGGCGCTGGAGGTCCATTATAAGGATAAGACCATCGCCGACGTGCTCGCCATGTCGGTCGAACAGGCGGCCAAGTTCTTCGCCGACCAGCCGCTCATCAGCGAGAAGCTGTCCGTGCTGCAGGAGGTCGGCCTCGGTTATCTCAAACTCGGCCAGTCGGCCACGACGCTTTCGGGCGGCGAGGCCCAGCGCGTGAAACTCGCGACCGAACTCTCGCGCCGCGCCACCGGCCGCACGCTCTACATCCTGGACGAGCCGACCACCGGCCTGCATTTCGATGACATCAAGCGCCTGCTCGGCGTCCTGAATCAGCTCGTGGACAAGGGTAATTCGGTGCTCATCATCGAACACAATCTCGACGTCATCAAATCCGCGGATTGGGTCCTGGACCTCGGTCCAGAGGGCGGTATCGGTGGCGGCCGGATCGTGGCCGAAGGCACGCCGAAGGACATCGCCAAGGTCAAAGGCTCCTGGACCGGCCAATATCTGAAGAAGGTGCTTTAAACGCCGGGAACCTGATTATTCTTATGCCAAACTCGCCAATCGATCGGCCTCCGGGTAGCGGCGCGACGGGTGAATTCGAACACATTGACCGCCTGGTCGGAGCTTCCGATCGGGAGATCGAGGTTGAAGCGCAATGTTTGGCGGCGAGCGGGAGCGAGGCGCCGGAAGTGAAAATAGGCGACCGGCGGCTTGAATTCCGCGAGACCGAAAAGACCGAACGCGACCGGCAGATCATCGGACTGGCCTCGGCCGCGGTCGATGCGCTCATGCGCGAATACGGCCGCGAGCGTACCGTCGAGATCCCGGACGAAAATCTGCATTTGGTCGAAGCTCAAGCCGATATCTCCGGTTTTTACGACCCGCGCCGGCGGCAGTTGGCGGTCGCCAGGAAACCTGGGCACGACGCCAAACTGGCCGCGGATCTGTTTCATGAACTGGTACACGCCAAATCTTATAACGCGCTTCGGGTCAAGGACGTTGACGACCGCGAGGTCGAGTACTATCGGACCGGTTTGTTGACCGTGAGCCGCGAGGGGCGCACGCATTTCCGCGATCTGAACGAGGCTGTGGTCCAGACCCTGACCCTGGATTTTTTCGATCAGGTCGTCGAGAAGAACGAATTGTTTCGTGATGAAATGTTCATGCCCGGTCGTAGCGGCGGGGCCCGGGGGCACGAGGAAGGGATTTATTGGGCCGAGCGATACCATTTTCAGGCCCTGACCCGGGCCTTATGGGAGCGTGATCGTGAGCAGGCGGCCGCGGGCGGCGAGCCGCGTTTCGGCAACGAGGAAGAGGTCAAACAGATGTTCTTCCGGGCTTCAGTGACCGGCAATCTGCTCGAGGTCGGCCGGGTGGTCGAGGCGGCCTGGGGCCCCGGCAGTTTGCGCAAATTAGGACTTTCTTTGGAGGAATTCTGCCGGGAGAATATCTATACCAAGCGCGGCCCCGGCCTGATCGACAGCCTGATCCAGCGGCTTAAGAAACCGGTCAAGGAGGTCGGCCGCAAGTGTTCTGAGCTTATCAGCGATAATGCCGACCTGGCCAAGAGCTTATTCGATAAGTTGCGGCCGCCGCAGGATTGACAAAATCTTCAGTTTGTGCTATAAATAATGGTTCTAATGACCATTTTTTATTGTAATTATGCGTAATTTCAAGCAGATCTACGCCCTTATTTCGACCGCTGGCCTGCTTCTCGGCTCGCTGCTCCTGCCGCTTCAGGCGCAGGCTGCTGAAGCCGTGCCTGTTTCGGGCGGTGTCGGCCCCTGGGTCGTCACCAATCTCGCGGCTGATAACGGCGACTGGAGCGTCGAATTTTTCAAGATCGACCGCAACCTGATCGCCTGGACCGAACTCAACCAGCGCGAGAGTCTGCGCCGGCTTTACGCTTTCGACGGCGTGAAGACGAAGCTTCTGGCTTCGCTCACGGTCGCCGAGTGGGAGAATCCGACTGACGCGGGTTTCTATGATCCCCAGTCCGGCAATTTCGACGTGGCCGACGGCCTGGTCGTCTGGGTCCAGAACGACGGCATGGATCGCGAGATCATGAGCTACAACGGCTATCAGATCGCCGCGGTCTCGAACAACACTTACGACGACAAACACCCGATCACGTCCCGCAGCCGCGTGGCCTGGACGAGCGTTCCCGGCGCTTCCTACAACCTGATGGTCAAGGACGCCGCCGGCACCCGCCGGGTCGACAGCTACCAGGTGATGAACTACGCCTTCTCGGGCCAGAACCTGTTCTGGCTCAACAAGCGCGGCAACGAGAACTGGTTCCGCGTCTTCCGCGATGACGGCAAGACCGTCCTGCCGGTCGGCGAAGGCGATGATCGTCCGCTTTGGAAATATTTCTTCACTGACGGCAAAGGCACCGCCGCCTGGGAGTACTCGACCAAGAACTGGAGCTACGACAAACGCGTCGTCTATCTCTCGTATCTGGGCACGGCCGCCCGTCGCATCATCCAGCGCGACGTGCCGCCGAACGTCACCCGCATCGAGGACGTCGACGGCGACAAGGTGCTCCTGAATTCGCACGACCTCCTGACCTCGCTCCTGGCCGACACCATGCTCATCGAATCGAACGGCTTCCAGGACAAGTACCTGTTGCGCAAGGTCTCTTTCATCAAGGCGCGCTTCCTCGACGGCGGCATCGTTCATCATCTCGTGCCAGAGACCGCGAGCGCCATGGTCTTCATGAAGAACGGCGCGGGCGAAGATTACGTCAGTTTCGATCATGTGATTCTGGATAGGTTCGAGGCCGACGGCAATGTCGCGGCCGGCGCCCTGCTCAAGGGCGGCGTCGTGACCTACGTGAACGGCGAACGTGTCGATATTCCGACTAGCTCGCAGGTGCGCGAGATCAGCGTCCGGAACGGCGACATCGGCTTCATTGAGGGCCAGTCTGGCCAGAGCATCCTGAAATTCGCTTCGCAGTCAGTGCTGGTCAAGGCCGCGTCCGGAGCCAAGCAGCTCTCTGGCCACCTGGTCCGGATCTCGGGTTCGGCCAACGTCTATCTGGCCGCCTCGGACGGCAAGCGTTATCTCTTCCCGTCGCAGGGCCAGTTCTTCGGCTGGTACGCGGATTTCGCCTCGGTGCGGGTCGTGTCGTCCCAGTCGCTCTCCGGGATCCAGATCGGCGGCAAGGCGCTCTATCGGCCGGGTTACCGGCTGGTGCGCGCCGTCAATTCGCCGCGGGTCTACGCGGTCGGCGACAACGGCGTGCTGCATTGGGTGCAGAGCGAGGACGTCCTGATCGCGCTGTTCGGCCGGGAGTGGTATCACCAGATGGATCTCATGTCCGACGTCGACCTGGCTGATTACATCCAGGGTTCGGCGATCAGCGACCTCAGCAAATATTATCTGGCTCTCAATTGACCGACAGACCGTGAAAAACAAAACGCCCGTCATCATCGCGATGGCGGGCGTTTGATTTTCAGTGCGGCCTTACTTCACCTCTTTCAAAGCTCTCTTGGACGTGCGGGTGTAGTAGAGTTTGGCTTTGCGGACGCGGAGGCTTTTCACTTCCTCGAATTTGGCGATGACCGGCGAGCGCAGCGGGAAGATCCTTTCCACGCCGACGCCGCTCGCGATCTTGCGGACGGTGATGGTCGCGCTCTGGGCGTCCTTGCCTTTCTTGGCGATGACCGTGCCTTCAAAGACCTGGATGCGCTCGCGCTCCTCGCCTTTGGTGTTCAATTCTTTGACCTTCAGATGTACGCGGACGACGGCGCCGGGTTTGATCTTGGAAGGATCCTTGATCTCCTGGCCTTTGACGGCCGAAACTTCCGGAGTGGCTTCCGGCTGGGCGTCGTTAGTGACTTTCAGATCGTTCTTTTCGTCGGCCATATAGGTCCAATTTACGTGTCTATAATGCAGAAACAACCTAGATTCGAGGTTGTCAGTAGAGCGACGATATCATAGACGGGTTGATTATTCAAGTCAATGGGGTGCCAGGGTAATGGTGGTCTGGCGACGGGGCGCATCTTTGCTTCGCTCAGCTCCACTGGGCACGTAAAAACACCAGCTCGTCTGGTGTTTTTACGTGGTCGGCCCGGATGGATTCGAACCATCGACCAACGCCTTATAAGAGCGCTGCTCTACCGCTGAGCTACGGGCCGAGATGAGTTGTGATCGAAGCGAGACTGTGCTGGTCTGACCGCCAAACGATCAGCCGAGCCTTGTCCCCCGCAGCTTCACCCTTCTTCGCTAAAGCTACGAAGGGTCTGAGGACTGCCCAGTTTTTTGTCGACGTGCCGAAACAGTTTTTGGGCAGGCCCATCGCAGCTTCAGCGAAGGTGGGGCGGATGGGGAAGCTACGGGCCGGTAGGCCGCCAAAATATATCAATCAAGCGGCCTGTTGGCAACGGAGCGCAACGCCAGTATACTGACCCCATGAATATTTCCCATACGGTCCAACCCGAAGAGAACGGCTCCCGCTTCGATGTCCTGCTGGCGAAGCTTTTTACCGAACGCTCGCGCTCGCAGCTGCAGAAACTCATCAAGCAGGGCGTCATCAGATTGAACGGCAAAAAGGTCACGCCGCATTTCGCCGTCGAGACCGGCGACGTGATCGAGAGCTCCGTTGATCTGGAGAGCGTCATCGAACGCCCGACCAGTCTCAAGCCGCGTCCGGATATCGCCATCAACGTCATCCACGACGAGGAATCTTTCGCGGTCGTCGAAAAACCGGCCGGCCTGCTCATGCACCCGACCGTGCGCGCCGAGACCGAGACTTTGGCTGCGGCCGTCCTCGCCCGCTGGCCGGAGATCGCCGCGGTCGGCGAATCTTTCGAGCGCCCCGGCATCATGCAGCGCCTCGACAAGGAGGCATCGGGCCTCGTCGTCATCGCCAAGACTCCCGCAGCCTACGACTCGCTGAAGAAACAATTCCAGGAACACACGATCGAAAAAGAATATTCCGTGCTGGCCCACGGCCATACGCCCAAGGATTCGGGAACGATCGATCTGGCCATTGGCCGCGCGGCGAGTGGCGACAAGATGGCGGCGCGGTCCGAACCCATGGAAGGCGACCGGCCGGCCGTGACCCATTACCGCGTCGAGCAATATTATACGAATTCGGCGCTGCTCGCGGTCCGGACCGAGACCGGGCGCACGCATCAGATCCGCGCCCATCTCAAGGCGCTGGGTAATCCGATCGTCGGCGACACGTTGTATCACCCCAAGCTGGGGATGGGCTTCAAGACCGCTTCACCGCGCCTGTTCCTGCACGCCCGCCTGCTCGCATTCACGAATCCGGCCACGGGCGTTCGCGTCGAATTCCACTCGCCTTTGCCGGCGGACCTACAGGAAGTGCTTCAACCACTCAAGAAATCCAAATAGCAGCGTAAATCTAGCTGAAAATACGGAAAAACAGCCGCGTTCCAGCGGTTGTTTTTTGATCTCTAATACGGCGAAATACGATGTGGGCGTTCTTATTGACATTAGCCGGCAAACGGGCTAAGTTTCTCTGTCGTACCTTCAAAATGAAAGGGGTTAGGACATGGCCAGATTTTGCCGTTGGCTCGACCGTTTGAGCCAGACCAAAAGGTTCCTGATCTTTCTGTCCGTCGTGTCGGTTTTCATCCTGATCGCCAATGACGGGATTTCTGTTTCCCGGTCCCGCATCAGCATTGATCTGGAGGTTGTCGGTCTGAGCGCGATGCTGTTCGTACTCGCGGCCGTGATCCACCATCTCTATTTCCACAAACCGCCACCCAGTTTGCGCGTGATCAAAGGAGGCAAGCATGAGAAACGAACGTAAGTTCGAGATCGGACTCATTGATTGGAACGGAACGTTGCAGAATGATCTAGGCCACATCTACGAATGCGGCGTGCAGCGGATCTTCCGCCATTTCAAACTGCCATGTCCCAGTCTCGATGATTACCGCAACGAGGTGACCGCGGATTTCATGACCAGTTTCTACTGGCCGCGCGGCATCCCGGCCGAGATCTCGGCCGCCGATCTCAACGCCATCATGAGCGAGGGATTCAAGGCCAAGGGCGTGCCGGCCGGCGTCTTCGCCGACGCGCTTGGGACGATGCGCAAGCTCCGGCGTCGCGGCTATCCACTGGTCCTTGTGAGCGGTTATGACAGCCGCAAGCTGGCCGAAGCGGTCGCTCGCCACGGCTTTACGGACCTGTTTGAGGAAGTGATCGGCGATGCGCGCGACAAGCCGGCGGTTTTTGCCGATCTTCTCAGGAAACGCGGTTTGTCCGGCAGCGCCGCCGCCGTCGTCGGCGATACGATCGAGGATGCCGCCGCCGCCGCTGCGATTGGCGCCGTGCCGTTCATCTGTCCGCGCGGTTTTCATGCCATCGAGCGGATCCTGCCGCTTCTCATCGTCGTACCGAATCTGGTCATCGTTGATGATCTGCGCCATCTCCTGCCGTTCTTTCCGTGATCGTCTTCAAGCGGCCTTTCGAGGCCGCTTTTTTGTTTGTAAAATATCTCAATTTTCGCTACAATAATCATGTATATGAGTCATCATAAAAATCATGTTAGGGCGGTCGTTGCGGCGATCGTCTTTTTGGCGTCCGGTTTTTTCGGTTGGTCGGTATCTGCGGCTGAAGTTTCGACCCATGCTCGTCTTGAGACCAGTTCTTGGCGGTTCGCTAACAGCACCGAACCGGTTCGTTCGACCGGTTATTTGGAGGGTCTGGACGGAGCGCCAGCTTCGGCTGTTTTGTATGACCTTGGACAGGACGGCGTCGCTGAAATCTTGGTTGGCAGCGGCTTTGGCCAGGCGCCGGTGGTCAGTCTGTATCAAGCCGATGGCACGCTCATCTCCAGGTTCGCCGTCTATGATCCGGGCATGAAACAAGGAGTCAATGTCGCCGCCGGCGACGTCGACGGCGACGGCCGCGCGGAGATCGTCACTGGCACTGGGCCGGGAGCCGCGGCTCATGTTTTGGTTTTCGATGGTTACGGAAAAATGAAAGCTCCGGCTGGCGGATTTTTTCCGTTCGGCCGTGAGTCGCGCGGCGGCGTCGCGGTTGCCGTCAGCGACGTTAACGGCGATGGAGTTAACGAGATCATTGCCGCGTCCGGTCCGGGTGAAAGTCCGCGGGTCGCGGTTTGGAAGCGCCCGTTCTTTGCCGCCGCCGCGGAGTTCGCTCCTTTTGCCGAGACCATGGTCGCGGGCGTGAACGTCGCCGCCGGCGACGTTGATGGCGACGGCGTCGCTGAGATTCTGGCGGTTCCCGCGGGCAAGAGCGATCCGGTCGCGCGGATCATCAAGGTTGGCGAGCCCGCGTCAGCGCCTGGAGGCTTCTCCGTCAGCGCCGACATGTCGAATGGTCTGACCGTGGCCGCGGCGGATATTGATGACGACGGACGCGCGGAGATCATCGTTGCTCCGAACAGCAGTGGTTCGGCGCGGGTCGCGATCTTTGATCATGATGGCCGGTTGCAGAAAGAATTATCGGCCAGCGATTCCGGTTCCATTGACGGCCTGATCATTGCTGCCGGACACATGGGTTCCGGCCAGACCGTACTGGCGATTTCGGCTGGCAGGACGGCATCCGGGCGGATATTCGAGTCGAAGTATATCGTCGTAAGCGTCGCTGAACAGCGTTTGCACGCCTACGAATATGGCCGTGAGGTCCGTTCTTTCCTGGTTTCGACCGGCACGAAAAAATACGCCACACCTACGGGCGATTTTTCCGTATTAGCCAAGATTCCCACAGTGCTTTATCGCTGGTCCTATGGTCCGAACGACCCGAACAATTACGATCTCGGACGCGTGCCTTGGAATCTGCGCATCATGCCGCATATTTATATTCATTACGCGCCATGGCATAATAATTTCGGCCGTCGCATGAGCCATGGCTGCGTCAACGTCAATAAGGCCAACGCCGAATGGATCTATGATTGGGCCGAGGTCGGCGTGCCGGTCAGCATCAATGAATAATATGCGCGAAGGAGAAGGACAACTGGATCCGGAGCAGAGAAATCCGGAGATTGGAAAAATTCCAGAACAAGATCGGGCTCGGGCAGGGGTCGGAAAGATTCCTGAGTTTTGGGGGAAAGACGGCGAGGCTCCGGCCGAGATCGGCCGCGAGTTGATCGCGACAAATGAAGCCGTGGCGGAAATCTTTTGGGGCCGAGCGGCGGATTTTGCCGAGTCCGCGGCGGCACAGGGACTGAGCCGGGAACTCGGACCGTTCTTGAAAAAGTTTTCTGAATTGAACGATCGGACGTTTGCTTCCGGACGCTTGCGCGCGGCGCGGATACGCGTGGCGGAAAAATTGCCGCCAGCGTCTTAAAGTATGTCCAGTCCGTTTGAGATCAAAAATTTCATCGAGTCCGTCGAACGATCTTTTTTATCGGCTGCTGACAAACAGATGCTCGCGTCCGAAGCTCGGCACGGCGTTGACCAGGCACTGTGGAGCCGTTTCAATGATCTACTCGTTGCCTGGCTGGTGGAGAATCAGGCCAAACAGGATCGAACCAGTGTGCGGCTGGACGTGGAGATCGACCGTTACACCAGAGAATACGAACATGAGAAGACCAAAATCGACCAGGAATATCGGCCGGCGCTAGAGGATGCGATCCGGCGCGGAGAATCGGCTGACAGCGGCACCTGGGCCGAATATCGTGAGAAGATCAGGCTCCTCCAGACCCAGCTGATCGCTGAAGTAAAAGCGACTTCTGCGACCGTGCTGCGCGAAGTGGTGCTGGCGACCGTCGGGTAGGGGGAGTATAAACTGCGAGAATCAAAAACACCCCAGGGCAAGCCTGGGGTATTTTTGATGGTGGGCGGCAGAGGAGTCGAACCTCTGACCTTCACAATGTCAATGTGACGCTCTAACGCCCAGTCCGGTCGTCTTGCGACCGGACACAAGAAATGCGCGGCGGCGGCCGCCACATCTGGCGTCAAGCCCGCCCTGGTCCCCGCGTTCGCGCGGGGCGGGCTTAACCAACTGAGTAAAACAAAAAAGCCAGGTTTGACCTGACTTTCTTGTGGTGGGCGGCAGAGGAGTCGAACCTCTGACCTTCACAATGTCAATGTGACGCTCTAACCAACTGAGCTAGCCGCCCTCTAATGACTTTGGGGTGTTCCTATAATAAGACCTCGCGGAAAATAAATCAAGATTCTGGGCTTGGTCAGGCGACTGATGGTCCGATTGCCTGGGCTTGTTGGGTCGCAGGCTGTCCCGCCGGAACCGTAATCGCATCAGCCGGCAGGCTCTTCCCCAGCGATTTATAGATCGATCCCAGGACGGCTTTTTCAGCGTCGATCAGGTTCGCGGCCGGGAAACACAACCGGGCCAGGCGGCGCGTGCCTTCGGGTTTGAGACTCGAAACCAGGCCGAGAGCATTCGAATATTTTTCTGAAGAGACCAGGGCGCAGATGCCGGCCGGGCGCGACTTGTCAGCCGGCGCGTCCTGTTCGTAGAGCACGCCGAAGATCTCGGCTTCGGGCGAGTTCATCATCAGTTCTTCGATGACGTCCGGCAGGAATTCCTCGCCTGCTCCGGCGTGGACGAAATCCGGACGCACGAGCAGGGTCCAGGCGAATCTGGCCGCGCCGTCGTATTTGAGACGAGCGAGCGCTCGACCCCAGAGCTTCAGTGTCGCGAGCGATCGTGTGCGGTAGAGGTTCTGGACGATCTCGTCGCGGCGCGCGCCGGCGGCGACGAGTTCCGCGGCGATCTCGAGCGTGCGCGGCGTGACGGTCGGCGTCTTGAAACTGCGCGTCTTCGAAATCATCCCGGCGAGGAGGCAGGTGGCGGTGTCCGGGTCGAGGAAATGTTCGCCGGCGCTCTTGAGGAGCGAGTAGATGACCTCCGAGGTCGAAGTCGCCGCAATATCCACGGCGTTCAGGTTGCCGTAGTGTTCGTTGGCCGGATCGTGGTCAATGTTGACGGTCGGCCGATGGTAGAAGAAATCAGTATTCAGGTCGAACAGCGCGCCGAGCGAGTGATAGTCCGGCGTGTCGACCGCGATGATCAGGTCGTATTTGAAATCCGAGGTCGCGGTCGTGAGATCGGCCGCGGCGAACTGGCCGGCTTTCGGATTGATATAGATCCGCAGCTTGTCATCCTTGAGATCGTAAGACAGTTCTTCGATCTTGGTCTTGGAGACGTCCAGGTTGATGATGAATTTCTGCAGGCGTTCGAAAGACGGTTTGACCTCGTTTGCGCCGGGCAAAAATTTGGCCGACTTCGCCGGCGTGAAATCGTCGGCGACGATCTCGGCGCGTTTGCCTTTGCTCGCGAGATAACGCTGGATGGCCAACGCCGAAGCCAGCGCATCAACGCTCCAATCACGGCGGAAGGTGATGAGAGCGTGCTCGGCGCGCTTCAGGGTCTCGACGAATTGTTTTTCCATTGCCAGGGCCATGTGCGGCTGTGCTTATTCAAGTAATGGCCTACCTTATCCGGGGCGCGAAATGGTGTCAAGCCACGTCGCTTGCGAGCGACGTGGTGGAGTGCTGGAGACCAACTAGCTCCCTGACTCCGTCTCTCCATGACTCCAGCACTTCACAAAAAAACACCCCCAAGCGGGAGGGTGTTCAGCCGAAGAATAGGAGTGCTAGATGCGGGATCAGTTGCAACTGGATCCGTTCGATCAGGAATCCGAAGATGAACCACAACGGCACATAGAACGGATTGATGTAACGGAAGATCCGCAGGCTGGATCTGAAGTATTCCCAGGGACATTGGCCGGTCAGGTTCTCGATGAACAGGCCCCAGCTGAGCTCCCAGGCATAGATGACGATCACATAGATCGATCCGCGGATCGGCCAGGCCAGATCGAAAAATCCCGGCGTGAATTCGTTGATGATCCAGAAGCCCACGACTGTTGAGAGACCATAGACCGGCAGGCCCCAGATCGAGGTCTTGCTGGGCAGATTCCAGTCGATTTTTTGTCGCCGGCAGGCGGCCAGGACCTGGAAGCCGATGCTTGTGAAAGCCGCTTCAATAGCCAGGGCGATCGTCGTGTAGACCAAGAGGCTCAGAAAGAAATACCTCATCGTCTTACCCCCTATTTTGAAGATGATGTTGGCCGGTGAAAAGAACCCCAGCTGAATTTAGCGCAGGGGCGGGGGAGAGTCAACTCGGGGAGTTTGGGAGAGACGGAGTCGGGGAGTGCTGGAGTTCTGAAGTGCGGGAGACAGAAGGTGCTGGATTCCCGCTTTCGCGGGAATGACAATTAAAGAGAGTGCGGGAGTTAAGTCCGCTTCTTCGCTCCTTCACTTCCCCGCTCCCATACTCCTGCGCCTGTGCCCGTTGATTTTCCGCTCAACAAGCCTTATCATGGCTGGGTCCAATAATCTGATGATCTATGGCTAAAAAAGCGGGAATCAAGGATAAAAAGAGCGGCCAGTCCGCCGACCGCGAGACGGTGGAATTAGATAAGGCCTACGAGGCTGCCGCGGTCGAGGACCGTATCTATGCCGCCTGGGAGGCGAGCGGTTTTTTCAACCCCGACAATCTGCCCGGCAAGCGGACCAAGCCGTTCACGATCATGATGCCGCCGCCGAACGCCACCGGCACGCTCCACGTCGGTCACGCCATGTTCCTGACGCTCGAGGATCTGATGACGCGCTTCCATCGCCTGCGCGGCGAAGCGGCGTTGTGGCTTCCTGGCACCGACCACGCCGCCATCGCCACCAACACCAAGGTGGAGAAGATCCTGGCCAAGGAAGGCAAGACCAAATACGACCTCGGCCGTGATGGCTTCCTGAAACGCGTCGGCGAATTCGTCGAGGGTTCGCGCGGCACCATCCGCCGACAGATCCGCAAGATGGGTTCGTCCTGCGACTGGTCGCGCGAGGCTTTCACTCTGGACGAGCCGCGCTCCCGCGCCGTGGTCGCGCTGTTCAAGAAAATGTACGACGACGGTCTGATCTATCGCGGTTTCCGCATCGTCAACTGGTGCCCGCGTTGCGAATCCACGCTCGCGGACGACGAGGTCGAATATAAGGAAGAGCCAGCCAAGCTGTATTACATGAAATACGGGCCGTTCGTCGTGGCGACCACGCGGCCGGAGACCAAGCTTGGCGACACCGGCGTCGCGGTCCACCCCGATGATGAGCGCTATCAGAAATGGATCGGCCAGATGATCACCGTGGACTTCGGCATCGGGCCGCAGGAGATCCGCGTCATTGCCGACGCTTCCGTTGACCGTAATTTCGGCACGGGCATGGTCGGACTCACTCCGGCGCATTCCGCCGTGGACTTCGAGATGGCCGAAAAGAATTTGCTGCCGGTGAAGAAGATCATCGGCGAGGACGGCCGGATGACTGCCTTGGCCGGCAAATACGCCGGGCTGCCGGTCGCGGAAGCGCGCGCCAAGTTCGTCGCCGACCTCGAAGCCAAGGGCCTCATCGAGAAGATCGAGGAGATCAAGCACAGCATCTCCGTCTGCTACCGCTGCGGCACGGTCGTGGAGCCACTGACCTCGCGCCAGTGGTTCGTCGACGTCGACGTGCCGATCCCGGGCCGCGGCCGGAATCTGAAACAACTGGCGCTCGACGCGGTGCGTCGGGACGGCATCAAGATCTATCCCGAGCGTTTTGAGAAGGTCTACTTCCACTGGATGGAGAATCTGCGCGACTGGTGCATCTCGCGCCAGATCTGGTACGGGCATCGTATTCCGGTCTGGTACTGCCGCTCCTGCTACGCCGGAGGCGAGGATTCGGGCCGCGCCGGCGTCGGCGGCAAGGAGTCTGGTGCGCGCGCCGGCATCGTGGTTTCCGCCGAGCATCCCGGCAACTGCCCGGCCTGCGGTCGCGGCGACCTCGACCAGGACAAGGACACCCTCGACACCTGGTTCTCGTCCGGGACCTGGACATTTTCGACGCTGGGTTGGCCTGAAAAAACGAAAGATCTCAAGAAGTTCCATCCGACCCAGGTGCTTGAGACCGGCTATGACATCCTGTTCTTCTGGATCGCCCGCATGATCCTCATGACCACTTATGCGCTGAAGCAGATCCCGTTCGAGAAGGTCTATCTGCACGGTCTCGTGCGCGACGAGCAGGGGCGGAAGATGTCCAAGTCGCTCGAGAACATCATCGATCCGCTCGACGTCTCGGCCAAATACGGCACGGACGCGGTGCGTCTGTCGCTCGTCATCGGCGGTTCGGCCGGCAACGATCTGAAACTGTCCGAGGAGAAGATCGCCTACTTCCGCAACTTCACCAACAAGCTCTGGAACATCTCGCGGTTCATACAGATGAGTTGCGGAGTGACGAAGTTGGGGAGAGACGGAGTCAAGAGGCCGACTCCGAAGACGCTCGCCGATCGCTGGATCCTCGGCCGCTTCGACGAGGTCGTCCGGTCCGTGACCAAAGATATCGAAGAGCTGAATTTCTCGCGCGCCGGCGAGACGCTGCGCGATTTCACCTGGACCGAACTCGCCGACTGGTATCTGGAGATCGCCAAGCTGGAGAAAGGCAAAGAGCATCTGCTGGCGTTCCTGCTCCGGGAGGCGCTGAAGCTCTGGCATCCGTTCATGCCGTTCGTGACCGAGGAGATCTACGGCCGGCTGTTCGGCCAGGGCGGTAAGGACCTGCTCATGGTCGCCGTTTGGCCCAAGGTCGCGGCCAAACGCGCCGTGCCGGCGGTCAAGGAATTCGCTCTGGTCCAGGAAGCCGTCGTCGCGATCCGCAATCTACGCTCGACTTATAAGGTGGAGCCGGGCAAGGTAATCGAGGCGGTCATTTTTGCTGGAGCCAAGCTGGCGCTCTTCAAGAAACAGGCTCATCTCATCACTGGACTCGCCAAGGTCGGTGATCTGAAGATCGCCGCCAAGGGCAAGCAGCCCGAGAAAGCGGCTGGCGCCGTGGTCGGCAAGGTCCAGATCTTCGTGCCGCTCGGGAGCCTCATCGATCTGGGCGCGGAAAAGAAACGTTTGGAGGCCGAGATCGTCGAGGCAGAGAGATATCTGGCCGCGCTCGCGGCTAAGCTCGGCAACGAGAATTTCGTCGCTCGCGCGCCGGCTCCGGTTGTCGCCGCGGAAAAGGAAAAGCTGGCCGTTCAGAAAGAGAAGGTCGGCAAGCTGAAGGAACAGCTTGCTCAGCTGGGTTGAAAATATATCAGCGAAATAAAATAACGGCGTCGCAGAGTGCGGCGCCGTTTTCAGTTGGCCTCGTTGCCGTCCGTATTTTTTGTCTCATCATCTTTCAACTGTCCGGTTCCGGCACTGTCGGTCAGGAAGATGTAGACGATCGCCATGAGCAGATTGAACCAGATGCAGTGGACGGAGAAGACCTCGGTGTCTTCCGGACGGAAGAGCCGCGAGAAGATCGCTTCGACGGCCACGATGGCGTGCAGGATGGCGAGAAAATGGAATTGCTGGTTGAAGCCCAGGAGCACGGCCGAGCAGAAGATCAGCAAGAGGAGCATCGAGCCCACGAACCATATCTGGTGCGCGAGCGACGTGAACGTGACGAGCGCGATAAGTTCTGCCATGAGCTGCCTCCGCAGTCGTTGCAATGGTTGAAAGGAACGGACAGGCGACATTAGCGTTTAACCGCCGGAATGTCAATTGCCTGCGATTGAGTTAAAGACTGGAGTGCTGAAGTGCTGGAGTGCTGGAGTGCTGGAGTGCTGAAGTGCTGAAGTGCTGGAGTGCTGGAGTGCTGGAGTGCTGAAGTGCTGGAGTGCTGA